>NZ_JBHUAL010000333.1:0-5716 GCF_042789775.1 Kitasatospora sp. NPDC056800
GGGCGGGGCTCCCGTGACGGGGCCCGGCGGACGGGACGTCACGGCAGGTAGTACGTCAGCAGATCGGACGTCAGCGGCGGGAACAGCGACCGGTGCAGCTCCTCGTCCCCACGCCCGTACACGTCCGGCCGGATGCGGCTCAACCCCTCCAGCCCGTACGGCCCGAAGAGCAGCGCCGCCAGCGCGTCCGGCGCCACGCCCACGCCGCCGCCCGGGCCCGTGCCCTGCATCGTGCCGCCGGTGACCACCGCGCCCGGATCCCGCTCGCCGAGCGGGATCCGGTAGTGCGCGCGGTAGGTGGAGAGCAGCAGTTCGCCGTCGGCGCGGTCCAGGCCGGCGGCGGCGAGGCGTTGGCGGAACAGGGGGCGCAGCCGGTCGAGCAGCACGGCCGGATCGGGGATGCGGACGTAGTACTGCTCCGCCTCGGGGCGCGGGGTGTCGTCCAGCAGCCCGTGCCAGACGGTGGCCGGCAGGGTGCCGGGCCGGTGCACCACCTGGAGCCGCGCCTCGGGCGCCAACGCCGCCACACCGGCCAGCAGTTCGCGCGCCGCCCGCTCGTCCGCGGCGGCCGCCTCGACCAGGTGGAACTCGCCGTCGTCCACCGGGGTGGTGCGGCCCACCGCCACCACCTCGCCCGCGCGCTCGACCACCCGCAGGGTGCTCGCCTCGTGCGCCAGCAGCCAGCGCCAGCGGGCGGGGGCGTGGCCCATCGCGAGGTCGAAGCCGCGCTGCGCCTGCTCCTGGAGCGCGGCCAGGGCGGGCAGGTCCGCCGCTCGGGCGGTGCGCAGCGCGGGGGCGTCCCCGGCGCCGACGGCGGGCGGGGCGGTGAGCAGCGGCCGCGAGACCGGGATGTCGATCGCGTACTCGTAGCCGAACAGCCGGTAGAAGTACGGGATTCCGATCATCACCTGGACCACGTGCCCGCGCGCGGCGGAGCGTGCGTGCGCCCACCGCAGCAGGGCCCGGACCAGGCCGCGGCCCTCGTACTCCCCGTCGGTGGCGACCATGTCGACCTGGCCGGCGGGCAGCCGGACACCGCCGAGGCGCAGCTCCTCGTCCAGCAGGGTGGCGGTGGAGACGACCCGGTCGCCGTCGACCACCACGGCGCTGGCCGACCGGCCGGCGTCCGGGTCCTCGACCACCAGGCGGTGGTCGAGCGCGTCCCCCGGGTCGCCGCGCTCCGTGAGCAGCGCGCCGATCCGCTCCTCGTCCTCCGGCCGGGACTCGCGCAGGAGCAGGCCGCCGGGCAGGGCCGTCGGCAGGGCAAAGGGTTCGTCAACGGTCATTCCCGGACCCTCGCACCGGTGGCCGCGCGCGGCCAAGGGGTTTTTGCCGAACCGGCAAGGAAGAGCGGGAACACGCCTGATGTGGAGGGGAGTTGGCGAGATCGTACCCGTCTCGGGCGTGGTCGGGTTGACCGTGGCCACGACCGGAGGGTTGGCTTCCTCCTGGGGGGCGGGGGAGTGCGGGGGAATCCACGAGGAATCCAAGGGGAGGGGAGCCCATGAAGACGACGACGCTCCGGGTGGTCTGTGTCCTGGCGGCCGCGCTGCTGGCGGGCACCGCGGCACCGGCGGCCCACGCGCGGCCCGAGCCCGCGGCCACGCTCACGCTCACGTCCGGATCCGCGTCCGCGAGCGGTGACCCGGTCCGGGTGAACGTGAGCCCCGACGGCGCGCCCGCCGACGACTGGTCCGAGCCGCTCGGGCTGAGCGCCGATGGCCGGTACGCCCTGTTCACCTCGCTGGCCTCGAACCTGGTGCCCGGGGACACCAACCGCCTCTACGACGTCTTCGTCCGCGACCTGTGGACGCGGCACACCGAGCGGGTCAGCCTCGCCGACGACGGCGCCCAGCTGGACGGCTCCACCAGCCAGGCGGCGATCAGTGCCGACGGCCGCTACGTCGCCTTCAGCAGCGACGCCGCCAACGCCGTCCCCGGGAACGGCAGCGGCCGCACCGACGTCTACGTCCGCGACCGCCTGACCGGCCGCACCGAGCTGGTCACCGCCGGCACCGGCGCCGGAAACTCCGTCAGCCCCGCGATCAGCGCCGACGGCCGCTTCGTCGCCTACTCCTCGGACCGCGCCGACCTCGCCCCCGGGGCGGGGGCCGGCACCGCCAACGTCTACCTGACGGACCGCCGGACCGGCGGCACCCGGCTGGTCAGCACCGGGCAGGGCGGCGCCCCCGCCGACGGCGGCTCGGTGGAGCCCTCGCTCAGCGCGGACGGCCGGACCGTCGCGTTCCGGTCGAAGGCGGCCAACCTGCTGCCGGCCGCCGCGACCGGCCCGACCGCCCGGCCCGCCCTGAAGCCGCCGCCCGCCCGCCAGCTCTTCCCGCTCTACGTCTACGACACCCGCACCGGCCGGATCGAGGGCGCGAGCGTCGACGCGAGCGGCACCCTGCGCGACGCCGTGCGGCAGAGCCGGCTGAGCCCCGACGGCCGGTTCGCGCTGTTCCGGGTGTTCGAGCCCGACCAGGGCGCCACCCGCGTCCCGCTCCTCGCCCGCGACCTGCGCACCGGGGCGGTCACCGAGGTGGCCCCCGCCGGCACCCAGCCGGGCGTCATGACGGCGGACGACCGCTGGGTCCACTTCGTCTCGGACGACGCCGGCCTGGTGCCCGGCGACACCAACGGCGCCCCGGACCTCTTCCGGCGGGACCTGCGGACCGGCCTGGTCGAGCGGGTCGCCGAGGGCGTCGGCCCGTCCTTCGCGCCCGCGGTGGACGCGTTCGGCACCACCCTGCTGTTCGGCGCCCTGAACGGCACCGGCTCCGACGTCCTGGTGCGCTACCTGCCGCCCCGCTGACCGGCCGCGGCGCCCGGATCCCGCAGGGTGCGGCGCGCCGCGACCAGGGTGAGCAGGCCCCACAGGACGGCCAGCGCCGCGGTGACGTAGACGCCGCCGCGGCGGAACGGGAGGTCCTCGTCCAGGGAGACCGGCGGGGCCCAGCCCGCCGGGTCGACCAGGACGTTCTCGGTGTCGCCGACGGCGTACGCCGAGCAGCCGAAGCCGCCGACCCGGGCGTGCGGCAGCGGCCGCCCGTCGGCGCGGCGCAGGTCGCAGGTCCAGCTGACGGTGCCGTTCCTGTCCTTGGCGCTGTGGGCCGCGGTGACCACCACCGCGGTCTCCACCCCGCGGTCGGTGAGGATCTGCGCCCGGATGCTCCCCGCCGGCAGCGCCAGCAGCAGCACGCCGAACAGGACGGCCGGCCAGATGACCAGGCCGCGGGGCCGGACGAAGCCGAGCCCGATGACGCCCGCCGAGAGCACCACGAACGCCAGGATGCCGCAGGGGAGTTCGTAGTCCGGGTTGCTGCCGAGCACGGCCAGGCCGACCATCAGCACCGGGGTGAGCACCCCGACCAGCCAGGCCGTCCGGCGGACCGCCTTCGGCGACAGCTGCGGCTCCGGGCGCCTGCGGACCCGCTTCGGCGGCCGGACCACCCCCTCCGCGAGCGGCCTCTTCTGCTTCTTCCTGCGGGCCATGCCTTCCCCCGTCCGTTCTTCCGTGGTGCTGGGGACAGTCTGACCGCCGCTCCCGGCACGCGGTACGGAGGGGCGGGGCGGTGACCACCCGTCAGGCCCTCGACGCGGGTGTTACCGACGAGTTCATCACATGCTCGCCCGCTGTCTTGCGGGCCGTGCGGGGAGCCGAGTTGGATACACAACATCCCTTGACCCGACGGGTCCACGACAACACCCGCGATGCCCTCCTGGAGGCCCGATGCCCCTGTCGTCCGTCCGCCGCACCCTCGCCGCCGGTGCCGCCGCCACCGTCCTCGCCGTGCTCGGCGCCGCCCCGGCCTCGGCCGAGACCGCCCCGACGACCGCGCCCCCGCTCGACGTGCTGACCTACAACACCTTCCTGATGAGCACCTCGCTCTACCCCAACTGGGGCCAGCAGTACCGGGCGCAGGCCATCGCCTCGGCGGACTTCTTCCAGGGCCACGACGTGGTCGTGCTGGAGGAGGCCTTCGACAACGCGGCCTCCGACGCGCTCACCGCCAAGGCCTCGGCCGCCTACCCGTACCACACGCCGGTGGTCGGCCGCTCCACCAGCGGCTGGGACGCCACCTCCGGCAGCTACAGCTCCACCACCCCCGAGGACGGCGGCGTCACCCTGCTCAGCAAGTGGCCGATCCTGCGCAAGGAGCAGTACGTCTTCAAGGACGCCTGCGGCTCGGACTGGTTCTCCAACAAGGGCTTCGCCTACGCCGTGCTGGACGTCAACGGCCGCCGCACCCACGTGGTCGGCACCCACCTCCAGTCCACCGACTCCGGCTGCGCGAGCGGCCAGGCCGCGGACATCCGGGCCAAGCAGCTCACCGCGATGCGCGCCTTCCTGGACGCCAAGCGGATCCCGGCCGACGAGCCGGTCCTGGTCGCGGGCGACCTCAACATCGACTCGCACGGCTCCGAGTACCAGGCGCTGCTGAGCAACGGCAACCTCGCCCCGGCCTCCGCCCGCACCGGCTGGCCGAACTCCTTCGACACCGTCGACAACTCCATCGCCGCCTACCGCTACCCGGGCGAGCCCAAGGAGGACCTCGACTACGTCCTCTACCGGGCCGACCACGCCCGCCCGCAGCAGTACGTCAACGAGGTGGTCCGGGTGCACAGCGCGCCCTGGACGGTCAGCAGTTGGGGCAAGAGCTACACCTACACCGACCTCTCCGACCACTACCCGCTCGCCGCGCACTGACCGGCCGGATCCCCCGGGGGTGTGGGATGCGTCACCCGTGACGCCGCGCGGGCGGTTCGGCCCCTTACGATCCTGAACGCCGAGGTCGGGCGCCGTCGTACCCCGGCGGCGCCCGCCCGGCAGCCAGCGATCCGGCCCGAGGAGAAGCGCACGTGACCACCCCCAACGCCGCGCCCGACAGCTACTACCAGCGCACCGGCGACCACACCTACAAGCCCACCGTGCAGGCGCAGGGCGCCTGGCACCCCGACGAGCAGCACTTCAGCCCGCTCGGCGGCCTGATCGTGCACGCCATCGACCGGTACCGGGCCGACCAGCGAAGGGCCGACCAGCAGGGGACCGGCCGCCCCGCCGACGGCCTGGCGCTGGCCCGGATCAGCTACGACATACTCGGCCTGATCGCCCTCGACGAGTGCGAGATCACGGTGGAGACCGTCCGCCCCGGCCGCACCATCGAGCTGGTCGAGGCCACCGTGACGATCGGCGGGCGCGCCGTGGTCCGGGCCCGCGCCTGGTTCCTCGCCGAGCTGGACACCACCGCCGTCGCCGGCACCCACGACGAGCCGCTGCCCGCGCCCGAGGAGTTCGAGCCCTGGACGATGCGCGGGGTCTGGGGCGGCGGCTACATCGCCTCGATCGACGTCCGCCGCCGGGAGAGCGCCCCGGGCCGCGCCGCCGCCTGGCTCTCCACCCCGGTCGAGCTGGTCGCCGGGGAGCCCAGCGGCCCGCACGCCTCCTTCGTCATGCTGGTGGACACCGCCAACGGCATCGCCGTGCGGCAGAGCCCCACCGAGTGGATGTTCCCCAACACCGACCTGACGATCCACTTCCACCGCCGCCCCGAGGGCGGCTGGACCGGCCTGGACACCAGCGTCAGCTTCGGCCCGGCCGGGCACGGCGTCACCAGCACCGTGCTGCACGACGTCCGCGGGCCGCTGGGCCGGGCCGAGCAGATCCTCACCGTCCGCCCGCAGAACGCGGGCTGACGGCGCCCGGTGGTGCGGGCGA
>NZ_JBHUAL010000334.1:0-5633 GCF_042789775.1 Kitasatospora sp. NPDC056800
GCCCCGCGGGGGGGGGGGGGGGGGGCGGGGGCGCCCCCCCCCCCCGGGGTCCGTCGTCGAAGGACGGGCCGGGGACCTTGTCTCCGGCCCGTCCACTCTAGTAAAATGTCACACCTCATCAAGGAGCTCATGTGTCCATCACCCAGCACGACAGCACCCGTCCCTGGCGCGGCATCATGGTCGCCACCACGCTTCCGCTGCGCCCGGACCACTCCGTCGACTACGACGCCTACGCCGAGCACGTCCGCTGGCTGATCGACTCCGGCTGCGAGGGCGTCGTCCCCAACGGCTCGCTGGGCGAGTACCAGACGCTCACCGCCGAGGAGCGCGCCAAGGTCGTCGAGGTCGCCATCGAGGCGGCCGGCGACGGCTCCCGGGTGATGCCCGGCGTGGCCGCCTACGGCAGCGCCGAGTCCCGCCGCTGGGCCGAGCAGGCCGCCGAGGCCGGCGCCGGCTCCGTCCTGCTGCTGCCGCCGAACGCCTACCGGGCCGACCACGCCTCGGTGCGCGCCCACTACGCCGAGGTCGCCAAGGCCGGGCTGCCGATCGTGGCGTACAACAACCCGATCGACACCAAGGTCGACCTCGTCCCCACGCTGCTCGCCCAGCTGCACGCCGAGGGCTCGATCGTCGCGGTCAAGGAGTTCAGCGGCGACGTCCGCCGGGCGTACGAGATCGCCGAGCTGGCCCCCGGGCTGGACCTGCTGATCGGCGCCGACGACGTGCTGCTGGAGCTGGCGCTCGCGGGCGCGGTCGGCTGGATCGCCGGCTACCCGAACGCCCTGCCGGCCGCCTCGGTCGCGCTCTACGACGCCGCCGTCTCCAAGGACCTGGAGAACGCGCTGCCGCTGTACAAGTCGCTGCACTCGCTGCTGCGCTGGGACTCCAAGACCGAGTTCGTCCAGGCCATCAAGCTCTCGATGGACATCGCCGGGCGCCCCGGCGGCCCGGTGCGCGCCCCGCGCCTGCCGCTCGTCCCGGAGATCGAGGAGGCCGTCCGCGCGGCCACCGAGAAGGCGCTGGCCGACGGCCTGGTCTGACACCGGCGCGATCCCGGGCCTCCGGGCCGGCTGCGGCGGCAGTCGGCCCGGCCTACCCACCAACCATCCGAACCTGTACGGGAGTTGTGACCCATGCGCAGCCGTCACGTGTTCCACGCCGTCGACTCGCACACCGAGGGCATGCCGACCCGGGTGATCACCGGCGGCTTCGGCGTCATCCCCGGCGCCACCATGGCCGAGCGCCGGGTGCACTTCCAGGAGCACCTGGACCACTTCCGCACCCTGCTGATGTACGAGCCCCGCGGCCACGCCGCGATGAGCGGCGCGATCCTCCAGCCGCCGACCCGGCCGGACGCCGACTTCGGCGTGCTCTACATCGAGGTCTCCGGACTGCTGCCGATGTGCGGGCACGGCACCATCGGGGTCGCCACCGTGCTGGTCGAGACCGGGATGGTCCCGGTGGTCGAGCCGGTCACCACCGTACGGCTGGACACCCCGGCCGGACTCGTGGTCGCCGAGGTGAAGGTCGAGGACGGCGCCGCCAAGGCGGTGACCATCCGCAACGTGCCCTCCTACTCCGTCGCCCTGGACCGCAAGATCGAGGTGCCCGGCTACGGCACGGTGACCTACGACCTCGCGTACGGCGGCAACTACTACGCCATCCTGCCGCTCGCCGAGTTCGGGCTGCCCTTCGAGCGCGAGCGCAAGCAGGAGATCCTGGACGCCGGCCTGGCCATGATGGACGCGATCAACGCGGGCCCGGACCGGCCGGTGCACCCGGAGAACCCGTCCATCCACAGCTGCCACCACGTCCAGCTGCTCGCCCCCGGCTCCACCGCCGAGCACTCCCGGCACGCGATGGCCATCCACCCCGGCTGGTTCGACCGCTCGCCCTGCGGCACCGGCACCTCGGCGCGGATGGCCCAGCTGCACGCGCGCGGCGAACTGCCGCTCGGGCGGGACTTCCGCAACGACTCCTTCATCGGGACCACCTTCACCGGGCGGCTGGTCGAGGAGACCGAGGTGGCCGGGCTGCCCGCGGTGGTGCCCACCGTCACCGGGCGGGCCTGGGTCACCGGCACCGCCCAGTACTTCCTCGACCCGAGCGACCCGTTCCCGGCGGGCTTCCTGCTCTGACCCCTCCTTCCTCCTTCGTCCCCGTACCTCCCCCCGAAGGGCTGCTGGCCGTGACCATCACCTCGTACAACCCCGCCGACCCCGACGACCTCGTGGTCGCCGTCGAGGAGCCCGGCGCCGAGGCCGTGCGGGCCGCCGTCGGGCGGGCCCGGGCGGCGCAGGGCGACTGGCTCGCCGCCGGGGCGGGCGCCCGGTCGGCGGCGCTCGGCCGGATCGCGGACGCCGTGGAGGCGCACGCCCACGAGCTGGCCGCGCTGATCGTGCGCGAGGTCGGCAAGCCGCTGGCCGAGGCGCTCGGCGAGGTCGCCCGCACGGCGGCGATCTGGCGCTACTACGCGCAGGCGCCGTACGCGCCCTCCGGGGCGGTGCACGAGACCGCCGCCGGCCCCGGGCTGCTGCTCACCCGGCGCCGCCCGTACGGGGTCGCCGGGCTGATCGCGCCGTGGAACTTCCCGCTGGCGATCCCGACCTGGAAGGCCGCGCCGGCCCTCGCCGTCGGCAACGCGGTGGTGCTCAAGCCGGCCCCCGAGGCGACGGCCTGCGCGCTGCGGCTGGCGGAGCTGGCCGGGCTGCCCGAGGACGTGTTCACGGTGCTGCCCGGCGGGGCGGAGGAGGGCGCGGCGCTGGTCGACGCCGCCGACGTGGTCTCCTTCACCGGCTCGACCGGCGTCGGCCGGGCCGTGGTGCGGGCCGCGACCGACCGCGGGGTACCGGTGCAGGCCGAACTCGGCGGGCTGAACGCCGCGCTGGTGCTGCCGGACGCCGACATCGCGCAGGCCGCCGGGCACATCGCCGCGGCCATCGCCGGGTACGCCGGGCAGAAGTGCACCGCCACCAGCCGGGTGATCGCGGTCGGCGCCGCGTACGAGCCGCTGCGCGAGGCGCTGGTCAAGGCGCTGGCGGCGGTCGACGACGCGGTCTGCGGGCCGGTGATCAACGCCGGTGCGCGGGAGCGGCTGACCGGGGCCGTCTCCTCGGCCGTCGAGGCCGGGGCGAGCGTGCTCACCGGCGGCGGGGTGCCCGAGCGGACCGGCTGGTACGTCGAGCCGACCCTGCTCGCCGAGGTGCCGGCCGAACACCCGCTGGCCCGCGAGGAGTTCTTCGGCCCGATCGCGGTGCTGCACGCCGCGGCCGACCTGGACGAGGCCATCGCGCTCGCCAACGACACCCCGCACAGCCTCTCCACCTCGGTGCACACCCGCAGCCTGGACGTGGCGCTGGCCGCCGCCGACCGGCTGGACGCGGGCATGATCCGGGTCAACGCCCCGTCCAGCGGCGTCGACTTCCACCTGCCCTTCGGCGGGGCCAAGGGCGCGAGCCACGGCGACCGCGAACAGGGCCAGGCCGCCCTGGACTTCTACACCGTCAGCCGGACCGTCAGCGTGCTGCCGGGCGGAGGTGCGCTCTGATGTTCGTACGGACGGTCGACTACCACACGGCCGGCGAGCCGTTCCGGATCGTGCTCGACGGCGTGCCCCCGATCCCCGGCGACACCGTCGCCGAGCGCCGGGCCATCGCGCTCGGCGCGGGCGGCAGCGCGACCGCGCCCCGGCCCAGCGCGCTGGACGAGGTCCGGCAGCTGCTCAGCCGGGAACCGCGCGGCCACGCCGGGATGTACGGCGGCTTCCTGGTCCCGGCGGACGACGACGAGGCGCACCTGGGCGTGCTGTTCTGGCACAAGGACGGCTACTCCACCGCCTGCGGGCACGGCACCATCGCGCTCGGCGCCTGGGCGGTGGACTCCGGACTGGTGGCCGCCCCCGCGGACGGCGTGGCGCGGGTGCGGATCGACGTGCCGTCCGGCCGGGTCACCGCCCTGGTGCACCGCGCCGGCGGGCGGACCACCGGGGTGACCTTCCGTAACGTGCCCAGCCGGGTCACCGCGCTGAAGCTCCCGGTGGAGACCTCGCGCGGCACCGTGGAGGTCGCCGTGGCGCACTCCGGCGCCTGCTACGCCTCGGTGCCCGCGGCCGCCCTCGGGCTCGCCGTGGAGAAGCAGCAGCTGCCCGAACTCACCGCCCTGGGGCGGGAGATCAGGGCCGCGCTGGCCGGCTCGGAGGCGGTCGCCCACCCGACGGACGCCCGGCTGTCGGGCGTCTACGGGGTCATCCTCCACGACGAACTCCCCCCGGTGGACGGGGTGCTGAACCAGCGCAACGTCACCGTCTTCGCGGACGGCCAGATCGACCGCTCGCCCTGCGGATCCGGCACCTCCGCCCGGCTCGCGGTGCTCGCCGCCGAGGGGCGGCTGGCCCCGGGCGAGCCGCTGCGGCACGAGTCGATCATCGGGACGGTCTTCAGCGGGCAGGTCCTCCCGGGCGGCGACCCGCAGGGCGAGGGCGTGGTCACCGAGGTCGGCGGGACGGCCTTCCGCACCGGCGAGCACGGCTTCGTGCTGGAGCCGGACGACGACCTGGGATCGGGGTTCCTGCTGTGACCACCGTGCGTGCGACCGAAGCCGTGAAGCCAACCGAAGTGCCCGGCGCGGCGGTTGTGCCGCTCCAGTACGCCGTGCCGGGCACCGGCGGGGTCGGACCCGCCGGGGCGGTGGGGGCGATCGAGCGGGTGCTGCTGGACGGGTTCGACCCGGAGGCGGCACCCGCCCGGTCGGCCGTACCGGTGCCCGCCGGCGAACTGCTGATGATGCCGGCCGCCGCCGGGCCGTACGCCGGCGTGAAGATCGCCGGGGTCGCGCCCGCCAACCCGTCGGCCGGACTGCCCCGGATCACCGGCAGCTACCTGCTGCTGGACGGGCCCACCCTCCAGCCGCTCGCCCTGCTGGACGGCGCCGCGCTCACCGCGCTGCGCACGCCCGCCGTCACCGCGGCCGCGCTGCGGCGGCTGGCCGTGCCGGAGGCCGAGCACCTGGTGCTGTTCGGCTCCGGGCCGCAGGCGTACGGGCACCTGGACGCCCTGCTCGCCGTCCGGCCGCTGCGCCGGCTCACCGTGGTGGCGCGCAACGCCGAACGGGCCGGGGCGTTGGCCGCGTACGGGCGGGAGCTCGGGCTGGCGGCCGAGGTCGGCGACCCGCGCGCGGTCCGCGAGGCGGACCTGGTGGTCTGCTGCACCACCGCGCGCACCCCGCTGTTCGACGGCGCCCTGGTGCCCGCCCACGCGGCGGTGGCGGCGGTCGGCTCGCACGAGCCGGACGCCCGGGAGGTGGACGAACTGCTCGTCCAGCGCGCCGAGTTGTACGTCGAGGCGCGTACCGTCGCGGAGCGCGAGGCCGGGGACCTGCTGATGGCGGGCGTGGCCGGGCGGCAGCTGTGGAACCTCGCCGAACTGGTGCGCGGCGACGCGCTGGTGCCCGACGGGCGGCCGCGGTTCTTCAAGAGCGTCGGGATGGCCTGGCAGGACCTGGCCGTCGCGGCGGAGGTGTACCGGGCCGCGTCCTAGGGCGTGTCTTCAAACTCGCGTCTGCGGGGCGACGCCGGGGCACGCACCTCGCCGCGTTGTCGTCGGTCGCCAATGCTCCGCAGTGGCTCCCTCCTCCGC
>NZ_JBHUAL010000335.1:0-5570 GCF_042789775.1 Kitasatospora sp. NPDC056800
AGGAAATATTCCCGCCGTATGGCGAGCGGTCGCCCGCGCATACGGAGAACGGATTTCCGTACGCGCGGGCGACCGCGGGTTCTGCTTTGTCGGCTCAGCAGCCGCCGGCCACCGCCGGGATGATCGAGACGCTGGCGCCGTCCTTGATCTCGGTCGCCAGACCCTCGGCGAAGCGCACGTCGTCGTCGTTCACGTAGACGTTCACGAAGCGGCGCAGCTTGCCCGTGTCGTCCAGGATGCGGGCCGCGATGCCCGCGTGGTTCTTCTCCAGGTCGGCGACGACCTCGGCCAGGGTGGCACCCTCGGCGGTCACCTCGGCGGCGCCGTCGGTGTAGGTGCGCAGGATGGTGGGGATGCGGACGGTGGCGCTCATGACTCTCCTAGCGGGGGCGGGGCCTATCGGGTGGTTCAGGCGGACACGAGGCCGGCGGCGCGGAACGAGTCCAGCGTCGGGCGGATGACGGCGGTCATCCCGGAATCGGAGACGGCGTCCAGGGTCTTCAGCCCGTCGCCGGTGTTGATCGCGACGGTCTCCTTGGCCGGGTCCAGCTGCCCGGTCTCGACCAGCTTCTTCAGCACGCCGACGGTCACCCCGCCCGCGGTCTCGGCGAAGATCCCCTCGGTCCGCGCCAGCAACCGGATCGCCGCCACGACCTCGGCGTCCGTGACGTCCTCCACCGCGCCACCGGTACGGCGGGCGATATCCAGCACGTACGGGCCGTCGGCCGGGTTGCCGATCGCCAGCGACTTGGCGATGGTGTCCGGCTTCACCGGCTTGATCACGTCCCGGCCGGCCTTGAACGCGGCCGACACCGGCGAGCAGCCCTCCGCCTGGGCGCCGAAGACCTTGTACGGCCGGTCCTCGACCAGGCCGAGCCTGATCAGCTCCTGGAGCCCCTTGTCGATCTTCGTCAGCTGCGAGCCCGAGGCGATCGGGATCACGATCTGCTCCGGCAGCCGCCAGCCGAGCTGCTCGCAGATCTCGTACGCCAGCGTCTTGGAGCCCTCGCCGTAGTACGGCCGCAGGTTCACGTTGACGAAGCCCCAGCCCTCGCCGGCCGGGTCGCCGATCAGCTCCGAGCAGAAGCGGTTCACGTCGTCGTAGTTGCCCTCGATGCCGACCAGCTCGCCGCCGTACACCCCGGCCATGACGACCTTGCCCTGCTCCAGGTCGTGCGGGATGAACACGCAGGACCGGAACCCGGCCCGGGCCGCCGCCGCACCCACCGCGCCGGCCAGGTTGCCGGTGGAGGAGCAGGACAGCGTGGTGTAGCCGAACGCCCGGGCCGCCTCGATCGCACACGCGACCACCCGGTCCTTGAACGAGTGCGTCGGGTTCCCGGAGTCGTCCTTGACGTGCAGCTGGGCGGTGAAACCGAGCTCCCGGCCCAGGTTGTCCGCCTTCACCAGCGGGGTCCACCCCGGGTTCAGGTTCGGCTTGGACGCCACGTCGGCCGGCACCGGCAGCAGCGGCGCGTACCGCCAGATGGAGGCCGGACCGGCCTCGATCCGCTTGCGCAGCTCCTCGGCGCCCTCGCTGCCGAACTCGTAGGCGATCTCCAGCGGGCCGAAGCACTCCAGGCACGCGAAGCTGGGGCCGAGCGGGAAGCGGGTGCCGCACTCGCGACAGGACAGCGCGGCGGCCGGGCCGAGGTCGACGGAAACAGGTGCGGCAGTGTCGATAGCCATGATGGCGAGGCCTCTCTCCTCATCTTCCCCGTGGCGCGGTCGCGACACGGGACGGAATTGGCACCTGTCCCGCCGGGGCCTGTCGACAGACAGCCGCGCGAGAAGGTTGCCGGGACGTCAACGGGCCGTTCCCTCAGTCCCTCTGGATGAGCTTGTGAAATTGTGGTGGTGCTCAACGGAGACCCCGGCGTGCAAAGGTCCGACCGCTGTACGAAGACTGTATCCGAAGGCGTCAAACCTGAACGGGACCGTCCGCCAAGCGAGATGACCCGTCCCACCGACCTCGCCGAGGAGATCTCCGTGCCCGCCGAACCGACTCCCGCGCTCCTCCCGCAGGCGGCGTCCTGGCTGCGCCGCCGCTCCTGGAGCGCGGCCGACCGGCCGGTCCGCACCCTGCTCGACGCCAAGGAGCGCACCGGTCGCACGGTCAGCGTGGTCCTCCCCGCCCTGGACGAGGAGGCCACCGTCGGCGACATCGTCCGCACCATCCGCCGCGAGCTGATGGAACGCCTCCCGCTCGTCGACGAACTCGTCGTCGTCGACTCCGGCTCCACCGACGCCACCGCCGCCGTCGCCGCCGAGGCCGGCGCCCGGGTCGAGCACCGCGACGCCGTCCTGCCCCGGCTGCCCGCCGTCCCCGGCAAGGGCGAGGTGCTCTGGCGCTCGCTGCTGGTCACCCACGGCGACATCGTCTGCTTCGTCGACGCCGACCTGCGCGAGTTCGACCCGGCCTTCGTCTCCGGCATCGTCGGCCCGCTGCTCACCGACGAGTCCATCCAACTGGTCAAGGCCATGTACGACCGCCCGCTGGAGTCGGAGGGCGCCGTCCTACCCGCCGGCGGCGGCCGGGTCACCGAACTCGTCGCCCGCCCCCTGCTCAACCTCCACTGGCCGGAACTCGCCGGTTTCGTCCAGCCGCTCGGCGGCGAGTACGCGGCCCGCCGCTCACTGCTCGAACGGCTGCCCTTCCCCACCGGCTACGGCGTCGAACTCGGCCTGCTGGTCGACGCCCTGGAGCTGGCCGGCCTGGACGCCCTCGCCCAGGTGGACGTCGGCGTCCGGCACCACCGCCACCAGGACGGCCAGGCCCTCGGCCGGATGGCCGCCACCATCTACCGGACCGCCCTGGAACGCCTCGACCGCACCCACCGCCTCAAGGCCTCCGCCGACCTCGTCCACCCCCACCTCACCCAGTTCACCCGCGACCCGGAGACCCGCGCCTTCACCGCCCACACCCACCCGGTGACCGCCCTCGAACGCCCCCCGATCCACACCCTCCCCGAGTACGCCGCCCGCCATTAGGGCCGCACGGGTTTGCCACGCCGACCCCACGGCAACATGCCAACCATGGGCGATCTCACGACCAACCGTTCGAGCGTGACCGGCACCGCCCCCGTCCTGGTGGCGTCCAACCGGGGACCGGTGTCCTTCAGCACCGCCGACGACGGCACGCTGACCCTGCGCCGCGGCGGCGGCGGCCTGGTCTCCGGCCTCTCCGCCATCGACGACCCGAACGCCGTCTGGGTCTGCGCCGCCCTCGACGACTCCGACCGCAGGGCCGCCGCCGAGGCACCCCACGGCCGCCTCGACCTGACCGGCCACGAGGTCGGCGGCCAGGCCGTACGGATGCTGGACATCGACCCGCTGACCTTCGCCCGCGCCTACAACGGCGTCGCCAACTCCACCCTCTGGTTCGTCCACCACCTGCTCTACGCGACCCCCACCGCGCCCTCCTTCGACGCCGCCTTCCGCACCGAATGGGCCGCCTACCGGGCCTACAACGAGGCCTTCGCCGAAGCCCTCGCCGCCGAGGCCGCCCCGAACGCCGCCGTCCTCGTCCAGGACTACCACCTCTCCCTGGTCCCGGCCCTGCTCCGCGAAGCCCGCCCCGACCTGCGGATCGGCCACTTCTCGCACACCCCCTGGGCCCCGCCCGAGTACTACCGGATGCTGCCCGACGACGTCGCCCGGGCCGTCCTCACCGGCATCCTCGGTGCCGACCGGGCCGGCTTCCTGACCCAGCGCTGGGCCCGCGCCTTCGCCGCCTGCTGCGAGGACCTCCTCGGCGCGACCGTCGACCACGACGCGCTCACCGTCACCGTCGACGGCCGCACCACGCGCCTCGGCGTCCACGCCCTCGGCGCCGACGCCGACTTCCTGCGCGAGCGCGCCCACCGCCCCGACGTCGACGAACGCCTCGCCGCCCTCCGCGCGGCCGTCGGCGACCGCCGCACCATCGTCCGGGTCGACCGCACCGAGCTGAGCAAGAACATCGTCCGCGGCCTCCAGGCCTACCGGCACCTGCTCCGCACCCGCCCCGAGTGGCACGACCGGGTGGTGCACATCGCCTTCGCCTACCCGTCCCGCACCGACCTCGCCGAGTACCGCGCCTACACGGCCGCCGTCCAACGGCTGGCCGAGGAGATCGACGCCGAGTTCGCCACCCCCGCCTGGCAGCCCCTGATCCTCCACGTCGACGACGACTTCCCGCGCTCCCTCGCCGCCTACCGGCTGGCCGACGTCGCCCTGGTCAACCCCATCCGCGACGGCATGAACCTGGTCGCCAAGGAGGTCCCGGTGGTCTCCGACCACGGCTGCGCCCTCGTCCTCTCCCGCGAGGCCGGCGCCCACGCCGAACTCAAGGACGACGCCCTCACCGTCAACCCCTACGACGTCATCGCCACCGCCGAGGCCCTCCACGCCGGCCTCACCATGAGCCCGGAGGAGCGCGCCGACCGCACCAAGCGCCTGGCGGCGGCGGCCACCGCGCTCCCCCCGCAGCAGTGGTTCCTGGACCAGCTCAACGCGCTGTGAGCGCGTCCGCCAAGGCCCCCAACAGCTCCACCACGCCCTCCGGCCCGGCGACCACCAGGTCCGCCCGGTCCGCCAGCTCCCGCACCGGCGCGTCCCCCACCGCGCCGGCGCAGACCAGCACCCCGGCCACGCCCTCGCCGCGCAGCTCCTCCACCGCGGCGAAGGCCGCCACGTCCCCCAGGTCGTCCCCCGCGTAGAGCACCGACCGCGCCCCCCGCTCGCGCAGGAACCCGGTCAGCGCCGCCCCCTTGTCCACCCCCGGCGGCCGCAGCTCCAGCACCAGCCGCCCGGGCTCCACCACCAGCCCGTGCCCGGCCGCCAGCTCCCCCACCGGCGCCCGCAGCAGCTCCAACGCCTCCTCCGGCGCCGCCGTCCGCCGGGTGTGCACGGCCACCGACCGCCCCTTGTCCTCCACCCACGTCCCCTCGGGCGCCCCCACCCGCTCCAGCACCCCCGGCAGCACCGCCCGCACCCGCGCCACCCCCGGATGCACCTCCGGCGCCGAGAGCTCCCCGCCCTCCCACCGCTCGGCCCCGTAGTGCCCCAGCACCACCACCCCCGGCAGGTCCGCGAACCCCCCGTACTCCACCGCCACCCCGGCCGGCCGCCCCGTCACCACCACGACGCCCCCCACCACTGGCGCCAGCCGCCGCAACACCCCCACCACCCCCGGATGCGCCCGCGCCCGCCCCGGATCCGCCACGATCGGCGCCAGCGTCCCGTCGAAGTCCAACCCGATCACGGCATCCCCGGGCGCGCCCAGCACCGCCCGCACCCCGTCCCGCCCAGCCCCGGTCCCCGGCACGAACATCTCTTCAAAGCCCATACCGAAGCCCTACCCCGGAGCCCCCCACTCCGCACCCCGCCCACCCCGGAGCCCCCGCCCCCCGGCCTCCCCCACCTCCCCACCAGGGCCACCTCCCCCACCCCCACCCACCCGCCCCTCCCCTCTAGCGAGAGGGACGCGCTGCGGGAGGGGGTGGCGCAGGGGGTGGCCGCGGAGAGGGGCGTGACGGGTGATTTTCAGACTGCCAACGGTCTGAACGCCCCACCTCCAGGGTCGGCAG
>NZ_JBHUAL010000336.1:0-5527 GCF_042789775.1 Kitasatospora sp. NPDC056800
TGGCCGTCGCCGCGCAGCAGCTTGACGTTGGGGTACGGCGCCGGGCCGGGGTAGTTGAAGTCCTCGACCGCCACCGGCGCGGCCGAGTTGTCCGCCGGGACGCCGTCGGCGGAGGCCAGTGCGGTGGCGCCGAGCGTGGCGGCCACGACGACGGCACCGCCAACGAGCAAGCGGGACATGCGCTTTGCCATGACTATTCCTCTTCGTTCATCTGGTGTTGCCCTGACGGGCAGATCCGCCGATTGGTACGAACCACCCTTGATGGCAGGCGAACCAAGCTGTCGTGATGGCACGTCATGAGTGACGAGGGTGCGCGGAATCAATCACCCGGCACCTTCGTGATCAAGGACGGAATACGGCCCCATCGAACCAGATGAAACTGACGACACGCCAGGTCTTTCTTCCGGAGACCCCTCCCGAGCAGGCACTCTGTCACAGTTTCGAATAGCTTGAGCACTTCCTGGCGATGCGCTCGCTTTGCCGAAATATGGGCCCACTGAGGGGGGTTTATTGCACGTGTCTGAACTCTCAACTTCTTGACTTCGTAGGCGTCCTGTCGTGACATCATTTGGCGTAGGCTCCGCTGCGGCCGGGATTCGGCCGATGCCGACAGTGGAGGTTTCCGGTGCGCCAATCGATATCCCGCTCGCGACGGCAAGGAAGGGGAGGGCCGCCGCTGCTGGGCAGGCTCTCCCTGAGCCTGCTGCCGCTCGCCCTGACGGCCGGTCTGGTGGGATCCGGCATCCAGAGCGCCGCCGCTGCCGAGCCGACCGGTGGGCAGGTCCAACCGACCACCCGCGAGCGCGCGCTGACCGCGTGGCTCAACGGCGGTCCTCGCGTCCACGAGCTCGCCGAGGCGGCGCTCGCGGGCTCCGAGCAGGACGTGAAGCGGTTCGTCGACAACGACCTCGCCGGCGCCCAGCGCCTTGACGACCTGCTCGCGGCCACGCAGATCTCCAGTGTGGGCGGGCCGAAGGTCCGCGAAGCCGCGGACAAGGCCATCGAGGGCACCCCCGACGAGCTGCGAACCTTCCTGCAGAGCGGCTGGCAGGCGGCACTCGACGCCGACCGGCGGCTGATGATCACCCGGATCACCGACCCCGCGATGGGCCCGGGCCGCAACCTGCAGGCCGCCGGCGACGCCGCGCTGCGCGGCAACACCAGCGACGACCTGCAGCGGTTCCTGACCGAGGGGCAGTACCCGGCGAAGGATGCCGACGACCGGCTCAAGCTGGTCCAGATCCTCAGCTCCGGCGGCACGAACACCCAGGCCGCGGCACGCGCCGCGCTGAACGGGTCGATCCAGGACGTGCGCGACTTCCTCGCGACCGGCCAGTACATCGCGCAGAGCCGTGACCAGGAGCGCGCGAGCATCGCGCTGCTGGTGCAGCAGGCGAAGGACGCGGGCGCGCAGGCGGCGCAGGAGACCGCCGCGGCGGTCGAGGCCAAGGACAAGGCGGTCCACGAGGCGCAGAAGGCCATGGAGGCCGCCGCGCTGGCCGCGTCCGAGACGCAGAAGGCCGGCAACGACGCGGCCAAGGCCACGGAGGCGGCGAACAAGGCCGCGACGGCGGCCGAGCGCGCGGGTGCGGCGGCGCAGACGGCGATGGCCGCCGCCCGTGCGGCCAACGCGGGTGCGCGGGCCGCCGCCTACGCGGCGTCGAACGCGGCTGCCGCGGCTGCCGGGGCCCAGCGGGCCGCGGCCAACGCCGAGACGGCCGCGGCCGCGGCCGCCGGTGACGCGACGAAGGCGCACGACGCGCGGGTCGCCGCCGACGCCGCCACGGCCGCGGCGAAGCTGGCGGCGGCCGCGAACGACACACTCGTCAAGGCGAACGAGTCCGCCAAGAGCAGCAAGGACGCGGCCGGTGCCGCGCTGAGCGCCAAGGGCAACGCCGATGCCGCGGCGGGCTCCGCCGAGCAGGCCGGTGCCTACGCGGACAGCGCCGGCGGCCAGTCGGCGAAGGCCAAGCAGGCCGCGGCGGCCACCCGCCGTTCGGCCGCCGAGGCCGGCCGTGCCGCCGCGGCCTCCCAGCAGTTGGCCGGAGAGGCCGCGACGCAGGCCGAGGCCGCCGCGACGCTCCTGAAGTCCGCGGGCGAACACGCCGAGGCGGCGGCGCAGGCCGCCCGGGACGCCGCCGACCACGCCGGCCAGAGCGGGAACGCCGCGCAGGAGTCGACCAACCACGCGAACGCCGCCTCGGCCGCCGCCGCGGACGCGCAGCGCGCTGTCGACCAGGCCAACACACTCCAGGACCTGACCCGCCGCACCGAGGCCGAGGACCTGACCAACCGCATCGCGGCCGCGGTGGAGAAGGCCCGCCAGGCCAAGGCCGACGAGACGGCGAAGCAGACCCAGGCCGACCAGGCCGCCCAGGAGGTCCGGAAAGCCCGGACCGAGGCCGACCGCCTCGCCCAGGCCGTCAACCAGCCCGGCGCCACCCCGGAACAGGTCGCGACCGACGGCCGCAAGCTCGCCATCCTTTCCCGCAAGATCTCCGGCCCCTGGGGAACGGCCGCGGCTCAGGCCGCCCTTGTCGGCAACGACTCCGCCGTCCTCGGCTACGTCAGGACCGAACGCCGCGCGGCCGAAGCGCGGGACGACCACGATCGCGCCTCCCAGATCTACGAGGACGACGACAACGAAGCGGTCCGCAACGCCGCCTACACCGCACTCCAGGGAGGCGCGGACCAGGTCGGTGCGTTCCTGGACAGTGGGCAGTACGAGGCCGCCGCCCCCGCCAACCGGCTGACGATCACCCGCCTCAGCGACAAGGCCGGTCCCGCCGTCAAGGCCGCCGCCGACACCGCGCTGCGGACCAACACCCCCACTGCCCTGCGCGACTTCCTCGCCAAGGGCCTGGCCGACGCGCAGGCCGCCGACGACCGCCTCACCGCCACCCGGCTCGAGGACGCCCCGGCCACCGAGCCCGAGCTCAAGGCCGCGGCCAGGGTCGCCCTCGAAGGCCCGGTACTCAAGCTTCGCGCGTTCGTGGCCGAGGGCCAGTACACCGCCCAGCAGAAGGACCGGCTCACCGCCGTCCACGTCGCCGACGTCAAGGGCCTGATCGCCGAGGCCACCGCGGCTTCCGCATCGGCCCAGAAGAACGCGGCCACGGCCCAGGCCGCCGCCGCCTACGCCCGCGGCGTCGCTGACGAGGCCAGGGGCTACGAGGCCACCGCCAAGGCGTCGGCCGACACCGCCGCCCAGCACGTCGCCACGGCCCAGGCCGCCGCCGACGCCGCCCAGGCCGACGCCACCAAGGCCGCCGCGGCCGCGAAGACCGCCAACGCCGCCAAGACCTCAGCCAACCGCGACGCGGCCTCCGCGATGTACTCGGCCAGGCAGGCGGAGCAGTCCGCCGGGCAAGCGCGGTTCGCCGCATCCAACGCCTACACCGCCGCGAACGCCGCCCGGGCCTCCGCGGAGGCGGCCGGCAAGGACGCGACGGCTGCGGACCAGGCCCAGAAAGAGGCCTTCGCCAGCTACCAGACCAAGTACGACGCCGAGGAGAAGGCGCGGCTCGCCAGGCTGGAGGCGGAGCGCAAGGAGGCCGAGAAGCAGGCCAGGGACGCCCGGCAGAAGCAGGAGACGATCTCCGCGCTCGAGGAGGAGATCAAGAAGCAGAAGGAGAACAGCGACAACATCAACGCTGTCTACCGTCTCTTCTCCGAGAGCATCCACCTCACCCTCGACGTCATCGGCGGCGCCGGCGGCGTCATCGCCCCCGGCCTCGCCGACATCGCCGACCTCGTCAACTGCGCCTACTACGCCATCGAGGGCCGGACCCAGGACGCCTACCTCTCCTGCATCTCGGCGATCCCCCTCGTCGGTGACGGAGCCGCCGTCGCCAAGTTCGCCCAGTGGGCCAAGAAGTTCGGCTCCTGGGGCGAGAAGGCCGCCGAGTTCATCAAGAAGCTGGTCGGCCGGCTCCCCAAGACCTGCCCGGTCAACAGCTTCCCGGCCGGCACCCGCGTCCTCATGGGCGACGGTTCCACCCGCCCGATCGAATCCGTCAAGGTCGGCGACGAAGTCCTGGCCGGCGATCCCACGACCGGGCTGACGGCACCCCGTCGTGTCAGCGCGACGATCTACACCCCGGACGACCGTGACTTCACCGACGTCTCCCTGGGCGCCGGACAGTCCCTGACCAGCACCGACCACCACCCCTTCTGGGCCGAGAACCAGAAGCAGTGGGTCGACGCCGCCGACCTCAGGACCGGCGACGAACTGCGCGACCCGGCCGGCCGGCCCCAGCGCATCGAGGACGTCCGACACTGGAACACCCTCCAGGCCGCCTACAACCTCACCGTCGACGACCTCCACACGTACTACGTCCTCGCCGGCGAGACCCCGGTCCTGGTGCACAACACGGAGGTGTGCGGGGTCGCCCTCGGGATCCGGAAGGAAGGCGACCTCCGCAACTTCGCGGACACCAACGGGTACGAGCACTTCCTCGACAAGACGTACAACGATGCTGTGGCAGCCGTCCGGGACGTCGCCCACGAGCAGCCCGGCCGGCGGATCTACGTCGTCCTCGACGGCTTCAGGATGTCCAACGGAAAGCCCGGAACGCCGCAGGAACTCTTCGAGGACTTCTACAAGGAAGGCCGAGCGGGCTTGTCCTCCATCACGACGCAGCAGGAGATGAACATTCTCGGAGAATCCGTCAGACTGGGAAACCGGAGTTGGGATTCGATCACCTTCCGGTACGGGGGCAAGGACATCAAACTGTCCCTGCCCGACTTCAACGCCCTTCGGGCCGCCGGATGATCCGGCGGCCGACCACGACGTTCCGTAGCGGACGTACCGAAGGGAACTAGTCGGTTCAGCCGTCCAACCGGCTGATCTCGACGGTGAGGTCCCTTCTGCCGCGGCCACCGCCGCCGGTCGAAGGGGCCTCTCGGTCATTGCGGCACGTCCGGAAGAGCCGGACGTGCCGAGTCCTGTGTTGTCCGTCGGATGGGAACGTTCATGCGCCTGATCGAGTGGGATCGCGAGTTCAAGATCTGGGCCTACGGGTTCAGCTATTCCAGGCTCCTCCTCCGGAGCGCACCGAGGTTCGACGCCGACGAGCGCATCGAGGTCCTCTTCACCAATGTCCGGCACATGAGCGTCTCGGCGGACGTGTCGAGCCTGTCGATCGACCGGATCGAGACCCCGGAGGAATCGCGGGAGTTCGGCCTCGCCCTCCCTGCGGCCCCCGACGAACTGTTCGTCCTGAACTCGGGTGCCGGCTATGTGATCGGGACCCACTGCCAATGGCACGTGGACCACGAGTGGCTTGATGCACCGTCGCACTTCTCGCCTTTTCGGGCGGTGAAATAGAGGCGCAGCGATTTCCGTCCGCCCGGCCCCGCCACCACCCGACCGGACGACGGACGCGCGAGCGGGTGGGCCCGGAAGAGCCGCCGGGGTGGAGCCGAGACGGTGTTCGGCGAGAGGTGGGTGTTCCATCTGGTGCCCCGCGACCAGTTACCGGGCAGCGGCGGCCGAAGCGTCCGCCGACCCCGATCGGGGTCGGCG
>NZ_JBHUAL010000337.1:0-5491 GCF_042789775.1 Kitasatospora sp. NPDC056800
GCGCTCCCCCTGCCTGAGCGGGGAGCGGCCGGGCCCGGTCCTTGAACGGCCCGTGGACGCTTCGTCAGCCGGTGACCATGGTCTTGCCGGGGAGCGTGTTCCAGCCGCTCCACCCGCTCTTCCCCGGCTGGTACGAGGCGTGGTTGAAGGCGCCGTTCTGGCCGGTGGCGAAGAGGTCCAGGGTGCCGGCCGCCGCGTTGAACGTCGCGGTCGGGAAGCGACCGGTGGTGAACCGCCAGTCCCCGATGCTGGTCCAGTCGCTCCACGGCTTGCCGTCGGGCTGCCACGCGGCGCGGGCGAGGACGCCGTTGCCGTCGACCGCGAACAGCGCGAAGCCGCCGGTGGCGGGGTCGAAGACGGCGGTCGGCGAGCCCGCGAACCCGCGGCCGGGGACCTCGTACCAGCCGCTCCACTTCGTCATGCCCGGGGTGTAGTAGGCGTGCGCGACGGCCCCGCTGGTCCGGGTGGCGAAGACCTCCACGACCTTGGTGACCGGGTTGTAGGCGGACGTGGGGCTGCCGGTGAACCTCACGTTGTCGTCCTGGGCGTACCAGGGGTTCCAGTCCTGGCCCGGCAGCCAGTAGCTCTGCTTCAGCACGCCGTCGGTGTTGACCGCGAACAGCTCGATGGCACCGGTGGAGGGGTTGTACAGGGCGCTCGGGCTGCCCGTGAACTCCTTGTTGGCCTTGATGTCGTACCAGCCGCTCCACCCCGCCGTGCCCACGGTGTAGTAGGAGTGCGCGACGGCCCCGTTGGTCTGGGTGGCGAAGACCTCCGCGGTCTTCGTCGCCGGGTTGTAGACGGCGGTGGGGCTGCCGGTGAACCTCTTGTCGGTGGGCTGGTAGTACCACTCGATCCAGCCCTTGCCGTCCGGCAGCCAGTAGGTCTGGCTGAGCACGCCGTCGGTGCCGATGGCGAACAGCTCGATGGCACCGGTGGCGGGGTTGAACACGGCCGTGGGGACGCTCGCGAACTGCCAGTCGCCGCCGACCCGCGTCCAGTCGCTCCAGGTCGTGCCGTCCGCGCTGGAGGAGGACACCACGTGGCGGTCGCTGTCGACGGCGAAGACCGTGGTGGTCTTCCGGACCGGGTCGTAGACCGAGCTGCGGGCGGCCGGGTTGGCGGTGACGGTGTCCCACCAGCCGTCGCGGACCTGGTTGATCCACGCGCCGAGGTCGTCGACCCGGGTGCTGTACGCGCCGGTACGGGTCTCGCCGGCGGGCACGCCCAGGCAGCCGCCCTGCCACGAGCGGGAGGCGACGGCGACCAGCTCGGCCTTGCCGTTGAGCTCGCGGACGGCGGGGGCACCGGTGTCGCCCTTGCAGACCGCCGCGCCGCCCGTCCCCGTGATGCCGACGCCCGTCGCGCTCACCGTGTCGAGGCTGAACGCGCCGGAGTGGAGCCGGTTCGGGAGCCACTCGGTCTTGGTGCGCCCGTACCCGGGCACCCGCAGGGTCTGGCCGGCGGTCGGGGCGGTGGTGGCGACCGCGAGCGGGGTGACGCCGGTGACGGGGACGGCCAGGCGGGCCAGGACCAGGTCGCGGTCCTGACGCGGCGCCAGCTCCACCACGTCCGTCACGACACCGGCGCCCGTGGCCAGGTCGGTGCGCCCGACGGTGGCGGTGGTCTTCCACTTCGGCGCACCGGCGGCCAGCGCCTGCGGCTGCGCCGGGTCGTCGGAGAAGCACGAGGCGGCCGTGGCCACCCAGTAGCGGTCCACCAGCGCGCCGGTGCAGACGCGCACGTTGTCGCCGATCGCCAGGCGGACGGTGTAGGCGTAGGAGCCGTCGGCGGGCGCGTCGCCGACCACGGCGCCGGCCGGGACGATGCTGCACAGCGTGCCGGCGGCAGCGGCCGCGGCGAGTACGCCGGCCCGCCGGGAGCGGACCTGGGACTTGCGGGACATGAGGGATCTCCAGGGAGCGTTCGGGGAGGACGGCACCCCGCGGGTGCGCGGGGTGCCGGTGGCCTTCGACCGGCGGCCGTGGCGGGCCGCAGCGGGCCTGCCGCGGGTCAGGGGCGGGTCAGGGCGCGGAGGGGCCGCCGTGGAAGCGGACCCAGACCGGGCCGCCCTGGCCCTGCGGGTCGATGGACCAGAGCGTGCTGTTGACGTCCCTGACGTACGTGACCAGGTGCTTGGTGACCGGGTCGACGACGGTCTGCGGGACGGCGTCGGCGGCCAGCGCGGTGCCCGACGGGGTGAGCGCGAACTCGGTCCACTTCCCGGTGGCGAAGTCCAGCGCGTTCAGCCGGTTGTTCGGCCCGTTGACGTACACCACGGTCCGGTTGCCGGCCGTGTCGGCGATCGCGACCGGGTCGGTGGCGGCCATCACGCCCCAGTCGCGCCAGCCCGGGCCGAACGGGTCGACGGACCACAGGTGGTTGGCGGCGTCGCGGACGAAGGTGGTGAAGTGCCCGGTGGCCGGGTCGACCACGGTCGAGGGGACCGCGTCGGGGGCCAGGGCCGGCGGAACGAACTCGACCCGGCCGGCGCCCCGGCGGTCGATGGAGTTCAGCCGGTTGTTCGGCCCGTTGACGTACACCACGATGTGGCCGTCGTTCGGGTTGATCACCGGCACCGGGTCGGTGGCGGCCAGCCCGCCGAAGTCGTACCAGCCCTCGCCCTGCGGGTCGACGGACCACAGGTGGTGGGCGGTGTCGCGGACGAAGGTGACCAGGTGGCCGGTGGCCGGGTCGACGACCGTGCGCGGCACGGCGTCGGGGGCCAGCACCGTCCCGGCGGGGGTGGGGACGAACTCGGTCCACTTGCCGGTGGTGCGGTCGTAGGACCAGAGCTTGTTGTCCGGCCCGTTGACGTACACGATCACGTGGTTGTCGGCCGGGTTGGCGATCGCGGTCGGGCGGGCGGCCGCGTAGCCGCCCAGGTCGGTCCAGCCCTCGTTCTGCGGGTCGACCGACCACAGGTGGTTCTTGCTGTCCTGGACGAAGGTCAGCGGGTGCCCGGTGGCCGGGTCGACGACGGTGAACGGCGAGCCGGTGACCTTCGTCCCCGACGGGGTCGAGTGGCGGACGTTGGTGATCCACACGCCGAGGTCGTCGACCCGGGTCGCGTACGCGCCGGTGCGGGTCTCGGCGGCCGGGGTGCCCAGGCAGCCGCCCTGCCAGGAGCGGGAGGCCACGGCCACCAGCTCGGCCTTGCCGTTGACCTCACGGATGGCGGGGGCACCGGTGTCGCCCTTGCAGACCGCCGCACCGCCCGTCCCCGTGATGCCGACGCCGGTCGCGCTCACCGTGTCGAGGCTGAAAGCGCCGGTGTGCGGCTTGGACGGCACCCACTCGTCCTTGGTCCGGCCGAAACCGGGAACACGCAGCGACTGCCCGGCCGTCGGCGCCGAGGTGCCCACCTCCAGCGGCGTCACACCGTCGACCGGCACGGCCAGACGGGCCATCACCAGGTCGCGGTCGGCGCGCGGCACCAGCTCGACCACCTGGGCCGACTTGGCGCCGACGGTGGCGGTGGTGTTCCACTTCGGCTTGCCGGCCGCCAGGGCCTGCGGCTGAGCCGGGTCGTCGGCGAAGCAGGAGGCGGCGGTGAGCACCCAGTACTGGTCGATCAGCGCGCCGGTGCAGCCGCGCAGGCTGTCGCCGATGACGATGCGCGCGGTGGTGGCGGAGGTGGTGTCGGCCGCGGCGCCGCCGGAGACGGCGCCGGCCGGGGCGAAGGTCGTCAGCGCGCCGGCGGCAGCGGCCGCGACGGCTGCCAGCACACCCGCCCGCCGCGGGCGGAGCTGGGACTTGCGGGACATGGGGACTCCCCTTCGGGTCGGTGGGTGGGAGCCCGCGGGGGCGGTCGGTCTCACGACGACGGCCCCCGCGGGGCACGGGTACGGGACCCGGGTCAGCCGGTGGTGGCGGCGAGGCCCTGGATGCCGCTGCTGTCGACCTTGTAGAAGGTGGTCCAGCTGCCGTCGGCCTTCTTGTCGGCGGTCCAGATCTTGTCGTCGCTGCCGATCGCGAACAGGCGGATGGTGTCGCCGATGGTGGTGGCGGCGACCTGCTTGACACCGAGGGCGTCGGGCACCTTCTCGAAGGTGGTCCAGGGGCCGTTGCCGGTGCTGTCGGTGGTCCAGATCTGGCTGTCGGCACCGACCGCGAACACCCGCACGGTGTTGCCGATCGTGGTGGCGGCGATGTGCTGGATGCCGCTGCTGGGGATCGCCTCGAAGGTGCTCCACGTACCGGCGGTGTAGTCGCCGGTGCTGGTCCAGATCCGGTTGTCGCCGCCGATCGCGAACAGCCGCACGGTGTTGCCGACGACAGTGGCGGTCACCTGCTTGATCGCGCTGCTGGGCAGCGGCGAGAACGCGCTCCAGGTGCCCGCGGCGTAGTCGCCGTCCGCACCGTAGATGCGCTCGTCGCCGCCGACGGCGAACAGGCGCACCTTGTCGCCCATGGCGACGGCGGTCACCTGCCGGATGCCGCTGTTGCCCGGCACGACCTCGAACGGCGACCAGGCGCCGGAGGCGTCCCTGGTGGTGGTCCGGATCCGCTGGTCGCTGCCGATGCCGAACAGGCGCACCTTGTCGCCCATCGTGACGGCGCTGACCTGCCGGACGCCGCCGCTGTTCGGTACGGCCTCGAAGGTGCCCCACACGTTCGTGGTGTACGCGCCCTCGTTGGCCCAGATCTGGCTGTCGCCGCCGATCGCGAACAGCCGGCTGGCCGGACGGGAGACCCGCACCTGGTTCACCCAGCCGACGAGGTCGTCGACCCGGGAGCTGAACGCGCCGGTGCGGGTCTCGGTGGCGGGGGTGCCCAGGCAGCCGCCCTGCCAGGAGCGGGAGGCCACGGCCACCAGCTCGGCCTTGCCGTTGACCTCGCGGATCGCCGGGGCACCGGTGTCGCCCTTGCAGATCGAGGCGCCGCCGGTGCCGGTGATGCCGATCGCGGTCGCGCTCACGGTGTCGAGGGTGAACGCGCCGGTGTGGAGCTTGTTCGGCACCCACTCGTCCTTGGTCCGGCCGAAGCCGGCGACGCGCAGGCTCTGCCCGGCGGTCGGGGCGGCGGTGGCGACGGCGAGCGGGGCGACGCCGTCGACGGGCGTGGTGAGACGGGCCATGACGAGGTCGCGGTCGGCGCGCGGCACCAGCTCGGCCACCTCGGCCGACTTGGCGCCGAGCGTGACGGTGGTCTTCCACTTCGGCTTGCCGGCCGCCAGGGCCTGCGGCTGCGCCGGGTCGTCGGAGAAGCAGGAGGCGGCGGTGAGCACCCAGCTGCGGTCGACCAGCGCGCCGGTGCAGGCGCGCAGGTTGTCGCCGATCGTCAGACGGGCGGTGGAGGTGTAGGTGTTGTCGGCAGCCTCGGGGCCGACCACGGCACCCGCCGGAGAGACGGTGCTCAGCGTGCCGGCGGCGGCGGCCGCGACCAGCACACCCGCCCGACGGGAACGGAACTGGGACTTGCGGGACATCAGGAATTCCCCCCTGAGGAGTTGCGAGAAGGTGGCGTCCCGCCGGACCGGCGACCGGAC
>NZ_JBHUAL010000338.1:0-5376 GCF_042789775.1 Kitasatospora sp. NPDC056800
GTACGGGACCGGGCGTCCGGTCCCGTACGGCCCCCGCCGTCACTCCGCCCGTAGCGCGTCCACGGTGCGCGCCCGCGCCGCCCGTACGGCCGGGAGCAGCGCGCCGAGCAGGGCGATCGGCACGCCGCCGAGGCCGAGCAGGACCAGCGCCGGGGTGCCGAAGACGTCCAGCGCGGCGGGCGGGAAGTTCAGCCCGGCGCTGTGGCCCATCGCGGGCACCGTCAGGCCGTGCAGCAGCAGCCCCGCCGGCAGGCCGATCGCGCCGCCGACGGCACCGGTCAGCAGGACCGAGGCGAGGACGACGCCCACGGTCTGGGCCGGGGTCATGCCGAGCGCCTTGGCGACGCCGGTGTCCCGGGTGCGCTCGCGGATCTCCAGGACGACGGTGTTGAACACCCCGAGCCCGGCGACCACGAGCAGCAGCAGGGTGAGCGTGGCGGTGAGCGAGTTCAGGGCGGCGATCGAGCCGCTGGAGCCGTGCGGCCCGCCGGTGTCGGCGGTCATGTGTGCCGGGGCGAGCGCGGCGGTGAGGGCGGCGGCGTAACCGGCGCGGTCAGTGCCCGGCTTCAGCTTGACGAACCAGAAGTCGGGGGTCGGGGCCGTTCCGGGCGGGTAGCTGCCGGCGTCGGTGAGCAGTTCGTTGGTCTGCACGTGCGGGTCGAAGACCTCGCCGACGATCCGGACGGTGACGGCCCGGCCGTGGGTCGTGAAGGTCACCTGGTCTCCGAGGTTGACGGAGGCCTCGGTCAGGAAGGTGGACGGGGCGACGGCCTCGCCCGGGCCCCGGTACCAGCGGCCGCTGACCATCTTGTAGCCCGCCCGGGAGGAGTCGCCGTCGAAGGCGGTCACCGTGGTGGCGCCGGCCACCCCGGGGACGGTGACGTCCTCGGTGCCGTTGCCGAGGTACCCGGCGGTGCCCGGCTGGGCGTCCAGCGCGGCGGTGACCACGGCCCGGTTGGCCGGGACGGGACTGGCCGGCGCCGTTCCGGGCGGGCCGTCCGGCCGGACCGGGTGCACCGCGACGTCCCCCGCGTCGCGGGTCTTCGCCTCCTGCACCCAGCTCATCGTCCCGCCCATGCCCACCGCGAAGACGGCCGCCGCCGTGCCGAACAGCACCGCCGCGAGCATTCCGGCCGCGCGGGCCGGGCGGGCGAAGGGCTGGGCGAGGCCGAAGCTGAGCGGCCTGGGCAGCGGCAGCCGGGCGGCCACCGCGGCGGCGCGGGCGGCCAGGACGTCCCGCCGGGTGCCGCCCGCGGTCCGGCCGACGGCGAGCGCGTCCACCGTGCGCAGCCGGCCGGCCCGGGCGGCGGCGGCCCAGGCGACCAGCGCGACGGCGGCCAGGGTGCCGCCGGCCACCGCGACGTCCACCCAGGGGGCGAGGCCGGAGGTGTCGGTGCCGTACAGCGAGCCGGTGGTGGCGAGCACCGGGACGGTCAGCGCGTTGCCCACGACGACCCCGAGCAGGGTGCCGACGGCGGCCGGGACCAGCGCCTGGGCGACGTACGCCCGCACCACCTGGGCGGGGGTACAGCCGAGCGCCTTGAGCACGCCGATCCGGCGGGTGGCGGTGCCGACCGCGCCGGCCACCACATTGCCCGCGACCAGCACGGACATCGCCATGCCGAGCAGGCCGAAGGCGACCATGAAGGGCAGGAACAGCGCGGTGTTGCGGTCCGATCCCTGTTTGGCGGTGAGCCAGGACTGGGCGCCGGTGAGCGCCCCGGCGGGGGCGGCGGCGGTGACGGCGGCCCGGTCGGCGGCCATGGCGTCGGCGCTGCCGGCGTCGCTGAAGCGGTAGAGCATCTGGTAGCCGGGGGTGCTGCCGGGCGCGGTGAGGGCGGCGACGGTCTCCGGGGTCACCCAGGCGTCGGCGGTACGGCTGACGGAGCGGGCGAGGCCGACGACCTTGAGGGTCGGCGCCCCCGGCAGGCCGGGCACCCGCAGGCTGCCGCCCAGCCCCCTCGGCTGGTCGTGGTATCCGGCGTCGACCACCACCTCGCCCGGCTGCTGCGGCCAACTCCCTTGGACCAGGGTGATGTTGTCGACGCCGACGGTGGCCGAGCCACGCCCGGCGACGGTCATCGGCCCCATCGTCACCCCGGGCGGCATGCCCAGGCCGGGCCCCGGCTCGGGGTCGACGGTGACGGTGCGGTACGGCCCGGCGGCGGCCGCCACCCCGGGGGCGTGCGCGGTGGCGGCGAGCTGGTCGGCGCTCGCCCGGGCGCCGTCGAAGCGCGCGGTGAGGTGGGCGCCGTGCTGGTGGTCGAAGGCCTGGTCGAAGGGGTCCTGGGAGGCGACCAGCAGCGAGCCGCCGAGGACGGAGCAGGTGGTGGCCACCAGGGCGGCCAGCCCGACCGCGACGGACTGCGTCCGGCGCCTGCGCACACCGGCCCGGACGACCCTGCCGAGCGCGCTCATGCCGTCACCGCCGGGCCCGGAGCCGTACCCGAAGTCGAAGCCGCGGCCGCACCCGAAGCCACGTCCGGCCCCGAAGTCGGCCCCGGACCCGAGTCCGCCTCGACCCGGCCGTCCCGCATCCGCACGGTGCGGGTGGCGCAGTCCTCGGCCAGGGCCAGGTCGTGGGTGACGAGCAGGACGGTCTGCCCGTCCTCGTGCAGTTCCCGGAACAGCTCCTTGACGTCCTCGCCCGAGGCCGAGTCCAGCGCCCCGGTCGGCTCGTCCGCCAGCAGCAGTGTCGGCCGGTTCATCAACGCCCGTGCCACCGCGACGCGTTGGCGCTCGCCGCCGGAGAGCCGGCCCGGGTGGGCGCGGGCGTGCCGGTCGATGCCGAGGCTCTCCAGCAGTTCGGCGGCCCGGCGCCGGGCCTCGGCACGCGGGACGCCGGCCAGTTCGCCGGCCAGCACCACGTTGTCGGCCACGGTGAGGTCGTCCAGCAGGTTGAAGAACTGGAACACCATGCCGATCGTGCCGCGCCGGTAGCGGGCCGAGGCCGCCTCGCCCAGCCGGTCCACCCGCACCCCGGCCACGGTGACCGTCCCGGCGCTCGGCCGGTCCAGCCCGGCGACCAGGTTCAGCAGGGTGGACTTCCCGCTGCCGGACGGGCCGAGCACGGCCACCGACTCCCCCGTCCGCACGCTCAGCGTGACCCCGTCCAGGGCCGCCCGGGCGCCCTCGTAGTGACGGCTCACCCCGTTCAGTTCGATCACCGGATCGCCGCTCATGTCCCCGCTCCTCGTCGTTGCCCGCCTGGTGACGAGGACGAAGGTACGAACGGGCGGCCCGCGCCCGCGTCAGCCGTCCGCCGCACCATCGCTACCGCGTCCGGCGGACCCGGGCGCGGCGTCATCCTTCCGACGTAGTCGCCGGATGTACCCGCCGCCCGCCACCCGCGGGGCTGTCCCCCGGCGCCCGTGGCCCCCACAATGTCCCGGTGATCAACCATCCGACGGTGCGGCGGCTGCGCGCGGCGGTCCGGCTGGCCGGCGGCCCGGGCGGACCGCCGCCGCCCCGGCCGACCAGGCGCGGCCTGGCCTTCGACCTGGCCCTGGCCCTCTTCCTCGCGCTCACCGGCGGGCGCTACGCGACCATCGCGCAGAACCCCGGCCATCCGGACCGGCACGGCCTGTTGCTGCTGCTGGTGCCGCTCGTCCCGCTGCCGCTGGTGCTGCGCCGGCGCCACCCGCTGGCGGTGCTCTGGGTGGTCCTGCCCGCCGCGCTGCTGGTCCGGCACGAGTCGGAGGACATCGCGTACGCGGCGGGCGTGGCGGTGATCGTCGCCGCGTACAGCGCCGCCGCGTACGGGCGCCGTGCGACGGCCCTGCTGCTGAGCCTGCCGGCCGCGACCGCCGCCCTCGTGGTGCTCTTCGCCGCGGCCAAGCTGCCGCACTTCCCCAACGGGGTGATGGCCGTCCTGGTCCTGGTGCCGGTGTTCGCGGTCGCCTACGAACTGCGGATGTGGCGCCGCCGGGTGGACGAGGGGCGGGAGCGGCTCTCCGCCCTGGAGCGCGGGCAGCTGGCCGCGCTGGAGCGCGCGGTGGAGCTCGAACGGGCCCGGATCGCCCGGGAGTTGCACGACGTCGTCACCCACAACGTGAGCATGATGACGATCCAGGCCGGGGCGGCCCGCAAGATCCTGGACACCGCCCCGGACAAGGCCCGCGAGGCGATGGCCGCGGTGGAGTCCGGCGGGCGCGCGGCGATGACCGAACTGCGGCACGTGATGGGCCTGTTGACCATCGACTCGGAGAGTACCGACGACCCGGCCGCCGGGGCCGACCTCAGCCCGCAGCCGGGCCTCGGCCGCCTGGAGGCGCTGGTCCACGGCGTCCGGCAGGCCGGGCTGCCGGTCGAGCTGACCGTCCGCGGCGAGCGCCGGCCCGTCCCGCCCGGGGTCGAGCTGGCCGCCTACCGGGTGGTCCAGGAGGCGCTCACCAACACCGTCAAGCACGCGTCCGGCGCCGACGCCGCGGTGACCGTCGAGTACGCCCCCGACCGGCTGCTGGTCGAGGTCACCGACACCGGCGGCCGCCCCACCGGCGCCGCCGCCACCGGCAACGGACGCGGCCTGCTCGGCCTGCGCGAACGCCTCGCCGTCTACGGCGGCACCCTGCACACCGGCCCCCGGCCGCGCGGCGGCTACCGCGTCAAGGCCCTTGTCCCCCTGGAGAGTTCATGAACGAGCAGCCGCTGCGGGTGGTGGTCGCCGACGACCAGGCCCTGGTCCGCACCGGGTTCCGGCTGATCCTGGAGTCGGAGGGCATCGACGTGGTGGCCGAGGCCGAGGACGGCGAACAGGCCGTCGCCGCCGTCCGGCGCACCAGGCCGGACGTGGTGCTGCTGGACATCCGGATGCCCGGCCTGGACGGACTGGAGGCCGCCCGCCGGATCCTGGCGGACGGGGCGCGGCAGCCGCCCCGGATCATCATGCTGACCACCTTCGACCTCGACCACTACGTCTACGCGGCGATGGCCGCCGGGGCCAGCGGCTTCCTGCTGAAGGACGTCACCCCGGAGCACCTGGCGGCCGCCGTCCGGCTGGTCCGCACCGGGGACGCGCTGCTCGCCCCGGCGATCACCCGCCGCCTGGTCGAGCGCTTCGCCCGCCCGGACGACCCGGGCGCCGCCGCCGTCGCCCCGCACCGGGAGCTGGGCACGCTCACCCCGCGCGAGCTGGAGGTGATGGCGCTGCTCGCCCGCGGCCTCAGCAACGCCGAACTCGCCGCCCGGCTGGGGCTGTCCGAGGCGACGGTGAAGACGCACGTGGCCCGGATCCTCGGCAAGCTGGGCCTGCGGGACCGGGCCCAGGTGGTGGTCGCGGCGTACGAGACCGGGCTGGTCAGCGTGGGGTCCGCGGACGCCGCCCGGTAACGGCGGCGGGAGCCCGGCAACGACGGCGGGAGCCCGGGGTCGACACCC
>NZ_JBHUAL010000339.1:0-5337 GCF_042789775.1 Kitasatospora sp. NPDC056800
TCCGCGGAGACCACCACGGTGTGGGACACCCCGGGGGTGTTGTCCACGAAATTGGTGATCAGCCAGTTCAGGTTCTGTGCGGCCTGGCTCATCTGAGTCAACTCAACGCTCCTGGTGGTTCGAGCCGCCGAAGAGATCGGTGCTCCGGTTCTGTCCGTTGCCGGACTGGTCTACCTGATCGGGGTCGATCCGGAAGCTTCCGGTGTTACCGGCGCTGCGGCCCTGCTCCACACCGCGGCGCAGGTTGGTGAGGCGGCCACGGACCTCCTCCGGGCTGCGGGAGACCTGCGGCCCGTCCTGCGGGGTGGACTTGGCGTTGCCGGGCACCAGGTTCTGCTTGGGCACACGCCGCGGCAGACCGGCACCGGTGGTGCCGCTGGAGGAGGGCTCGCGCAGCTGCTCGGCCCGCTGCCAGTCGCCGTCGTTCGGCGACTGCCAGGCGGCGCGGGCGGTCGGGCCGGTCGGGCCGTAACCGCCGAGCGAGGACACGTCGTGGCCGCGCTGGGTCTCGGGCGCCGAGGTGTCCTTGGCGCCGGCGAACCAGTTCGGGCTGTCGCCGGACTGGCCGCCGCCGGCCGGCGCGGCGGGGAGGCCGCCGCCCGCCAGCTGCTCGCCGGGACGGCGCTGCGGCAGCCCGGACGGCAGGGTGGCGTGCGGCTCGGCGGCGGGCAGCGCGGGCGGCTCGGGGGCGTACGGGTGGCCGGCCGGGGAGTCCTGGGCCGGGCGGCCGTACTGGTCGTCGGCGTACCCGTCCTGCTGGTAGCCGCCCTGGTCGTAGCCGTACCGGTCGTCGGCGTACTGCTCGCCGGCCTGGCCCTGCTGCTCGTAGCCCTGGGGGGCGTACTGGTCGTAGCCGTCCTGGGCGTACCCGTCCTGCTGGTACTCGTCCTGCTGGTAGCCGCCCTGGTCGTAGCCGTACCGGTCGTCGGCGTACTGCCCGCCGGCCTGGCCCTGCTGCTCGTAGCCCTGCGGGGCGTACTGGTCGTAGCCCTGCTGGTAGTCCTCCTCGACCTCGGCGTCGACCACCGGCGCCTGCGGGGCGCTCTCCAGGGCCGCGCGGCGGACCTGGTCGAGGCGCTGCGAGCGCTGGACGGCCTCCAGGGCGGGGCTGAACCCGCTGGAGCCGGCGTTGCCGGTGCCGGTGAGGTGGTCGTCGAAGCCGAGCTCGGCCGCGCTGCGGGCGCGGGTGTCCGGCGCCCACTCGGCGGCCGGCTCCTGCTCGGCGAAGATCCGGGAGACGGTGAACTGCTCGTCCGGCTCCGGCGCCGCACCGGACTGGGTGACGAACGGCGGGAGCATGACCAGCGAGGTGGTGCCGGCGGACTCGCCGGACGGGCGGAGCTGGACGCGGATGTCGTGCCGCTGGGACAGCCGGCCGACCACGAACAGGCCCATGCGGCGGGAGATGGTGGCGTCCACCGTGGGCGGCTCGGCCAGCTTCTCGTTGATCTCCGCGAAGTCCTCGGCGGTGAGGCCGATGCCCTTGTCGTGGATCTCGACCAGCACGCGGCCGTCCGGCAGGCGGGTCGCGTTGACCAGCACCCGGGTCTGCGGGCTGGAGAACGAGGTGGCGTTCTCCAGCAGCTCGGCGAGCAGGTGGACGAGGTCGGTCACGGCGGCGCCGACGACGTCGACCTCCGGGATGCCGGAGAGCTCGACGCGCTCGTACTGCTCCACCTCGGACGCGGCGGCGCGGAGCACGTCGACCAGCGGGACCGGGGTGTTCCAGCGGCGGCCGGCCTCCTCGCCCGCGAGGACGAGGAGGTTCTCACCGTTGCGGCGCATACGGGTGGCCAGGTGGTCCAGCTTGAAGAGGTTCTCCAGCTGGTCCGGGTCGGCCTCGTTGTTCTCCAGGTCGGTGATCAGCGCCAGCTGGCGCTGGATCAGGCTCTGGCTGCGGCGCGACAGGTTGGTGAAGATCGCGTTGACGTTGCCCCGCAGCAGGGCCTGCTCGGCGGCGAGCGCCACGGCCTGCTGGTGGACCTGGTCGAACGCCCGGGCGACCTCGCCGATCTCGTCCTTGCCGTGCAGCGGGATCGGGGTCACCGAGGTGTCGACCCGGTCGGGGTCGGTCTTGGAGAGCTTCTCGACCAGGTCCGGCAGGCGGTGGTCGGCGATCTCCAGGGCGGCGCTGCGCAGGGTGCGCATGCCGAGGATCATCGAGCGGGCCACGTAACCGGTCAGCAGGCCGGCCAGGATGAGCGCCGCGACGACGATGACCGTGTTGAGGATGGCGTCGTAGAGCGCGTTGTCCTTCAGGTTGCGGGAGTCGGTGAGGACCTCGTCCAGCAGCGCGAGCTCGGTGTTCCGCAGGGCCTGGATGTGGGTGTCGGTGGCCTGGTTCCAGTTCTCCTGGGTCAGGCCGGCGTTCTTCGCCTCGGTGTACGCGGCGTCGGCGACCGCCTTGCCCTTCTGCTGGCCCTCCGCGGCGGCCTGGCTGTACGAGGCGCCGAGCTGGAGCAGGCCCTGCATGGTGGGCGGCGCGCCGTTGGGCATCTTGTACGCCGAGCGGTCCTGGGCCGCGGTCTGCGCGATCTGCGCGGCCGCGTACTTGGCGGCGTCCTCGGGGGCGCTGCCGGTGTTGAACTCGTTGATGGAGACCTGTTCCAGCTTCTCCGAGATCAGGATCTGCTGGATCACGTCCTGGTTCTCGTAGCGCGTGGTGACGTTCGCCGAGATGCCGACCAGCAGGTTGAGCATCAGCGCGCGCTGGGTCGACGCCGCGGCCTTGGCCAGCGACATCGCGTAGATCGCGCGGCCCTTGCTGGTGGCGTTGGCGGAGCCCAGGCCGACCGAGTTGTCGAAGGCCAGCAGCGGGTCGAGCATCACCGAGTACGCGTTGGCCGTGGCGCTGATGAACAGCTCCGGGTTGTACGCGTTGGCCCGCAGGTGCGGCAGGTCGACCACCAGGGTCTGGAAGGCCTCGTGACGCCGGGGGAGCTCACCGGACTTGTCGGAGGCCGCGTAGGCGGCGTTGTACGCCTTCAGCGCGGCGTCGGTGGCGCCGCGGCGCTTGGCCACCTCGTTGTTCGGGTCCTGCTTGGTGAGCAGGGGTATGAGCGTCTTGTCGCGCTCGTTCTCCAGCGCCTCGGCGAGTTCGGTCGCCGCCTTGGCCAGCTCCGCGGTCTTCTCGGCGCGGGAGGCCTTGATGAAGCCGTCGACCGAGGTGTTCACGCGCAGACCACCGAAGACGAGACTGATGGTCACGGGGATCAGCAGGATCGCGATCAGACGGGTCGGCACGCGCCAGTTGCGCGGGCGGAGGAAGTCGTACCGGCTCGATCCGCCGTCGCCCGACGAGCCGCCGCCGCGGGGTGTCGCGGCCGGGGGCTCGGGAGCCGGGACGGTGCTCTGGGAGCGTTCCTCGGTGGGAGCGAACGCGGAGAATCCGGCCGGGTCCCCCGGGGTACCGTTCGGCTCGCTCTGGCGGGGCTCGGAGCGCCGCTGCGGGGCGGGTTGCTGCTTACGCCTCACTCGACAACTACCTCTCGGCCGACTGCCGGCCATGGATCAATCCAGCGCTACCCCTGGGCCCTGAACCGCCGCCGTAGGGGCCGGCGCAGGAGAAACCAGGGGTAGCTGGAATTTCAGCACGTGCGGGGATGGGGGACAAACAGCCGCCGTCCGGCACCCGCCTCGGTACATTCTGGACATTCACCGACATGACGGAGCAAAACCGTGGTCACCTGGCGCTGAGTGACGCTGTTTCGCCACGCTGAGTCATTGTTGATCACAAAATGCCTACCGAACTGTTATCCGCTGCTTATACACGGGTCTTGCGCGCGGCCCCCGGAGGTCACCCGCGGGTAGGCACCGCGGTCCCGACGGCCCGTCGCGGGGGACGGACCGTCGGGGCCGTGCGGTTCCCCCCTCGCTCAGCGGAGCCGGGCGAGCAGGGCGTGTTCGACGAGGGTGATGAGGGCGCTCTTGGCGCTGTCGCGGCGGCGGGCGTCGAGGGTGATGACGGGGGTGTCGGCGCCGAGTTGGAGTGCTTCGCGGACTTCGTCGGGGGTGTGGGGCTGGTGTCCGTCGAAGCCGTTGAGGGCGACGACGAAGGGCAGTCCGCTGTTCTCGAAGTAGTCGAGGGCGGGGAAGCAGTCGGCGAGGCGGCGGGTGTCGACGAGGACGACGGCTCCGATGGCGCCTCGGACGAGGTCGTCCCACATGAACCAGAAGCGGTCCTGTCCGGGGGTGCCGAAGAGGTAGAGGATGAGGTCTTCGTCGAGGGTGATGCGGCCGAAGTCCATGGCGACGGTGGTGGTCGTCTTGCCGGAGACGTGGCTGAGGTCGTCGATGCCGGCGGAGGCCGAGGTCATGACGGCTTCGGTGCGCAGGGGGTTGATCTCGGAGACGGCGCCGACGAGCGTGGTCTTGCCGACGCCGAAGCCGCCCGCGACGACGATCTTCGCGGAGGTGGTGGCGCGGGTGGGGGCGGCCGCGTTAGAGCTTGCGAAGTCCACTGAGGACCCTTTCGAGCAGCGTGACGTCGGGCTGGTTTCCGGTTTCGCCGCCGGAAGCGGGCTGGTGGATGGCGACCAGGCCGGCCTCGGCCAGGTCGGCCACGAGGATGCGGGCCACTCCCAGGGGAAGGGAGAGCAGCGCCGACACCTCCGCGACGGATTTGACCTCCGTGCACAGCGTGCAGATCCGCTGGTGCTCGGGGAGCAGGGTGGCCATGCGCTGCGGGTCGACGTCGGCGGAGACCAGGGCCTCCAGCGCGAGTTCGTAGCGCGGCCTGGTCCTGCCACCGGTCATCGCGAACGGGCGGATCAGCGGGCCGGAGTCGGGTTCGTCCTCGAACTCCTCGACGTGGCCGGGCTCCTGGGCGGGCAGGTAGCCGGGGTCCGGCTCGGGCGCCGGGGCCGGGTAGCCGGGCGCCGGGGCGCCGTACGAGGGCTGCCGGGCGTACTGGTCGTACTGGCCGTACTGCTCTTCGGGCCGGGGGTACGGCTGCCGGGGCTGTCCGTACTGGTGCCGGCCGTACTGCTGACCGTGGCCGACGCCGGGTGCTCCGAAGGCGTCATGGCCTGTGCCAGGGTACGGAACACCGTATTGGCCGCTGCGGTCGTCGGGCGGTGTCACGGTTCCTCTCCTCACAGGGTGCGGCGGTGCGGTGCGAGCTTCGGCGCAGGTCCGGAGCCGGTGGTGCGAAGGCCGTACAACGTCCGAACCCGAGCCCGCCGAAGCGGGCCCGGGAAGGACGCGGAGGTACTTCGAATACCTGGACGGTATCCGACGAACCGTCAGTGCAGGAGACTGCCCTGGAGTTCCGCGCGGAGTGCGGGGGTGAGGACGGCGCCGGCGCGGTCGACGAGCAGGGCCATCTCGTAGCCGACG
>NZ_JBHUAL010000340.1:0-5293 GCF_042789775.1 Kitasatospora sp. NPDC056800
GCAGGATGTGGGCCGGGCCGACTTCGTGTGCGCACGCCCATGCCGCTCGGCGGGTCCGGCCGGGCGGCATGGGCGAGTGGGGCTTCAGGCCACCGGTTGGCGGTCTCGGCCTGGGCTGGGACTTGCGGCGCGTTCATCCGGGCGGTGGGGCATCCGCAGGACGGCGACCGCGCCGAGGCCGACGACGGCGATGGCGAGGAGCAGGAGAAGGGGAAGGGCGAGATCGATCAGGAGTCGCACGGGGCTTCGGTCCTCTCGTAGTGCCGGAGGATCGCGAGGAGGTTGAGGACAGTACTGGCGGGAGCCATGCCGAAGCGGACCGAGACGCGGCCGTCGACCCCCACGTGGTCCGTGGCCGCACCGGGCCAGAGGAGGCCGAACTTGCGGCCCCGCTCGTGGAGTTCGTCGAGCAGGGAGGCGACCTCCGGCTCGGTGTAGGTGCGCATGATCGCGTCGGCCGGCCCGGTCGGGCGGCGGTGGTCGGCGGTCACGCGGCGGCGTCCAGCTCGAACCAGACGGATTTGCCCGATTTGCGGGACTCCGTGCCGAAGCGGTCGGTGAGCGAGCGGACGAGACGCAGACCCCGGCCGGAGACGGCGAGGAGGTCGGAGCCGTCCCGCCGGATCGGGACGATGGGGCTGCCGTCGCTGACGGAGACCCGGAGCACGTGGTCGAGCAGCGCGATGACGACGAGCGGCGCCGCACTGCCGCCGTGGCGCCAGGCGTTGACGAACAGTTCGAGGAGCGCGACCTCGGCATCGGCGACCAGGTCGGCGTCCCACCCGGCGCGCGCCGTGAGCTCGCGCAACTCTTCGCGCGCGGCCGACCAGTCAGGGGGGAGTCCAAGGGGAGACACGAAGAAACCTCCATGGGAGTCGAGAGATGACTCCGAGCGACCGATGATCAGTCAGGGGAGTCGACCCGGAGTGCGATCGCGACGTGTGCACACGACGAAGCATCCAGCAATTGCTGTCAGTGTGCAGCCCGTCACACACAGCATGGGGCCAGGCGTCTATGTTTGGCAACTCGTCATGATGTTTTGGATATATTCAAATCGAACGCCCAGCAGGGCCCCTACAGTGGCCATAGCCGGTGGCGAACGTGCCCGCCGGGAAGGCAGACTGGTCCACTGAGGCTCAGAGAGGGCGGGGATGGGCGGAGCAACAGGTCCGACGGTTCGGCGGAGGCAACTCGGGGCCGAACTCCGCCGCCGGAGAGAGGAAGCCGGCCTCTCGCATGAGGAAGTCACCGAAGCGCTGAGCGGGATGAGCCAGCCGAAGCTGTCCCGCCTTGAGAACGGCCGGGGTGCCACCAAGGTCGATGACGTCAAGCGACTCCTCGCCCTCTACCGGTGCGAGGACCACGAGTTGATCAACGCGCTCGTGGATCTGGCCAAGCGCGGCGCACAGCGCGGAATGTGGTGGCAAAGCTACAGCGCTGACATCGGGGAGCCGCTTGGCAACCTCATCTCGTTGGAGGCAAGCGCCTCATCGATGCGCTCCTACGAAGGCTTCTTCATCCCAGGTCTTCTTCAGACTCCCGCCTACGCGCGCGAGATCATCAGGAAGCTCACTCTCCGCCCTGGAGTCAACGTCGAGGCACTCGTCGATGTCCGCATGGCACGCCAGAGCGCGCTGACCCGAGCCGAACCGCTCGCGCTGTGGGCAGTGATAAACGAAGCCGCAATCCGGTCCGGAGTCGGCGGACCGAAGGTCATGGCTGAGCAACTCGCCAGGATCGCCGACAGAGCAAGCCAGCCCAACGTCAAGATCCAGGTGATGCCCATTGGTGCACCTGCGCACCATGGCATGGGCGGTGCCTTCTCCATCCTCGGATTTCCGCAACGGCAGGATCTCGACGTCGTCCTCGTGGAGGGCGCGTTGAACGACCTCTGGGTCGAGGACGCCGCCGATGTGGCGCTGTACTCGGCGAAGTTCGACGCCATCCGAGCGGATGCTCTGGGCCTCGACGACTCCCTCGCCCTGATCATCGAACAGAGAGACAAGCTCACATGACGTTCATCCCGAACGCAGCCACCATCGCCGCAGTCTGGCGCAAGTCATCACAGAGCAACGAGTCCACGAACTGCGTCGAGTTCGCCCTGGGTGAGCCGGTCTCCTACATCCGCGACTCGAAGGACCCCTCCGGCCCCGCCCTGGCCTTCGACCTAGCGGCCCACTCCTCCTTCATCGCCGCCGTCGCCACCGGCGAGTTCGACTTCGGGCTGCTCTGATCACCCCACAGAGAGGCAGGCTCACATGCCCATATCCCTGAACCACACCATCGTTCCGGCCGTCGACAACGAAGCGGCAGCCCTCTTCTTCGCCTCTGTCATGGGCCTCGACTACCAGGGCGCCGACCGGCACTTCGCGCCGGTGCGGGTCAACGACTCCCTCACCCTGGACTTCATGACCGTCGAGGACCCGGTCGGCCATCATCTGGCCTTCGACGTGGACCCGGCCTCCTTCGACGGGATCCTCTCCCGGCTCCGCGAGGCCGACGTGCCTTTCGGCGACGATCCCCGCGAGCCCGGCAACGGCCGGACCGACCACCCCTTGTGCCCTCGCGGGCTGTACTTCACCGACGAAGCCGGGAACCTCTACGAGGTCATGTCCCCCGCGTGAACTCCCCCGCTCCACGCGGTGCCCCGCCCACCCGGGCGGGGCACCGTCATGCCGCTAGATGAGCCCGCGCCGCATGGCGTACCCCACCGCGTGGGCCCGGTTGCGGAGGCCGAGGCGGGTGATGATCTCGTGCAGCACATTCTTCACCGTGCGCTCCGAGTACGACGTCTTGGCGGCGATCTCGCTGGTGTCGAAGCCCTCCGCCACCAGCTTCAGCATCTCCGCCTCCCGTGCAGTTAACGTCGAGAGGGTCAGGCCGCGCCCGTCGAGCATGGTGCGCTGGAGGATGCCGATCCGGTCGAGCAGTTCGCCGAGCAGGTCGCCCGGCATCACGCCCTCCCCGTTGGCCAGCGCGGTGATGAGGTTCACCAGCCGGTCCTGGTCGGCCTCCGAGCGGCGCAGCACGGCGGCGACCCCGTTCTCCACGATGGTCTGCAGCCCGCCGGCCTCGAAGTGCCCCACCACCAGGCCTATCCGGCCGGTGGTGGCGAGTCGCAGCCGCCGCAGGTGCTCGGTCACCGTCTCCGTCAGCGCGTCGACCACCAGCAGGGAGACCTCGGCCTGCCCGGCCTCGCTCTCGTTCAGCAGGACGACCTCGGGCCGCTGGCGCAGCTGTTGGACCACGCCGGTCTGCAGGATGAGGTCCTCCGCGTAGACCGCCACCCGCACCTGGCTGGGCCTGCCGCGGAGTTGGGCGGGTACGCGCGGGACGGCGGCGCCGGCGGGCTTCGGTGCCACCGTGGTGCGGCGGGCTGTGACGGCTTCCTCACGGGTTGTATCGGTCGACGTCATCGAACTGCTCCATTCTGCAAGTGCCTGCGAGGGTGACGGCCGGGCGCCGCGGGGCGGTGCCGGCCGGGGGCTTGGGGGCGGGTCACGTGGAGCCGGGCCGGGCCCGCGACGGGACCGGGCGGGGTCTCCGGTCGGTCCGTACGGGCAAGGGGTGTGGCCCCCAGCTTGCCCGTACGGCCCTCTTCTCCGGCGCGGTACGGCCCTACCGTCACGCTATGACCACATCCGCCGAACTCGGCCTGCCAGCACTCACGGTGGCCCCCGGTGGCGTGGCCACCACGACCCTGACGGTCCGCAACGACCTCGACATCGTCGAGGCTTACACGTTCGAGGTGGTCGGCGACTGTGCCGGCTGGACGAAGGTGGAGCCGGCCCGGGTCTCGCTGTACCCGGGGACGTCCGAGACCGTGACGGTCCGGCTGGCCCCGCCTCGCTCCCCCGCCACCCGGGCCGGCGAGTTCCCGCTCGGCATCCGGGTACTGCCGGTCGAGCGCCCCGACCTGGTGACGGTGCCGGAGGCCACGGTCACCGTGACGCCGTTCCAGGAGCTTCAGGCCGCGCTGGCCCCGCGCCGTCGCCGCGGCTGGCTGCGCGGGCGCTACCGGGCCTCGGTGCGCAACCTCGGCAACGCTCCGACCGGTGTGACGTTCACTCCGGGACAGGCCGGTGAGGACCTGCGGTTCCGGGTCACGCCGGAGAAGCTGCGGCTGGAGCCCGGCGAGTCCGGGGAGGTGCGGGTGCAGGCGCGCACCCGCAAGCTGATCTGGTTCGGCAAGCAGGCGGCCTGGCCGTTCGAGGTGACGGTGGGCCCGGAGGAGCGGGCGGACGGCAAGGACGCGAAGGACGGCAAGCCCGGCAAGGACGGGAAGGACGCGAAGGAGGAGAAGGCGCCGGAGGCCGCACCGGGCACCGCGCAGCCGCCCGTCCAGAAACCGCTGCTGGACGGCGAGTTCCTCCAGCTGCCGATCTTCCCGAAGTGGCTGCTCGCGCTGCTGGCGGCGCTGATCGCGCTGCTGCTGGCCTGGTTCGCCCTGGTCCGTCCGGCGGTGCGCAGCTCCGCCAAGCAGGCGGCCGAGAAGGCCGTCGCCCAGCAGATCGCCACCCCGGCCCCGCCCGCCGGCGTTCCGGCCGGTGACACACCGGGCAGCCCCGGTACCGGGAGCACCCCGGGCGGCCAGACCAAGCCGGGCGCCGGGAAGCCGACCACCGGCCCGGGCAGCCAGGGCGGTCCGGGCGGCCTGGCGGTGCCGGGGACCGGCCAGCAGAGCTCCGCCGCGATCGACGTCGTGACCGAGACCGGAACCGCCAAGACCGGCAGTTACCAGGTGCCGCACGGCAAGGTCTTCGACATCACCGACCTCGTGGTCGCCAACTTCCAGGGCGACCAGGGGCTGGTGACCATCATGGCCGGCAACACGACCATCACCACGATCGCCTTGGAGACCTTCCGCAACCAGGACTACCACTGGGTGACTCCCCTCCAGGTCCCCGAGGACCAGGCCGTGACCGCGAACGTGACCTGCGAGGTGCCGGGCACCCCGGCCTCGGGCAAGCAGGCGCCCACGTGCCACGAACTCCTCAACGTCAGCGGGACCCTGAGCGACATCCGGCAAGGAAACTGAGCGTTTCCAGGCCGTTCGTCTCCGAATTCCCGCTCCTCCCCCACGTCCCCCTCACGTCTCGTGACCATGTCAATACCCGACGGACACTGTTGCATCGTGCACCCGTCCGAACCAAACCGACCCGCCCGTAACCTGCTGTGATCTGCCCCTGAGGGCAACCGGGCTGGTCCCTGAGGGCAACCGGTGCGCCCCCACGAGCGGTTCTGGGTGTCCCGCTCCGGAAAAGCCGAACGCCGGTCCCCGCCCAACCAGGGC
>NZ_JBHUAL010000341.1:0-5277 GCF_042789775.1 Kitasatospora sp. NPDC056800
GACCCCGAGGCGTCTCGGGGTCCGGCTCCGGGATCCCTCGGGGGCGGGACCCCCTCCCCAGGCGGACGATCCGGCCCGGCCGATCCGGCATGGTGTCAGGTGAGCACCAGCCGACCGGAGTTGCCCACTCCGCCGACCCCGGACCAGGGAGGACGGCATGACCGCCGACCCGACCGCCCCCGCCCGCCGCCGGACCGCCCCGCGCGTCGCCGTCGCCGCCGCCGTGGGCGCGGGACTGCTCACCACCCTCGCCCCGACCGCCGTCGCCGGGCCCGCCGGCTTGCCGCCGGCCCCGGGCTGCCACGGCGCCGTGCACCTCGCGGTCACCGGCGGCACGCCCGGCGATGGCACGGGCACCGACGGCGCCGCGGAACGGCGCGGCGACTGGACGGCCGCCGACGCCGCCCTCGCCGGGATGACCGACCCCGGCTACTCGACCTCCGCCCTCGCCGCCGTCCGCGAGAACGGCCGACTGGTCTGGCGCAACGCCACCGGCGTCGCCGAACTCGGCACCGGCGAACCCGCCGACCCGGAGGGCGCGTTCCGGATCGGCAGCGCCACCAAGACCTTCGTCGCCACCACCCTGCTCCAACTCGTCGGCGAGCACCGGCTGGACCTCGACGACCGCCTGGAGTGCCTGCTGCCGGGCATCGTCCCGAACAGCACCGCGATCACCGTCCGGCAGCTGCTCGACCACACCAGCGGCGTCGCCGACTACACCCGGGACCGGGCCTTCGAGGTCGACCGGGACTGGCTGGCCGACCGCCGCTACAAGTCCTACCGGCTGCGGGACCTGGTGGACCTCGCGAACACCTACCCGCCGGACTTCGCCCCCGGCGAGGGATGGCAGTACTCCAACACCAACTACATCCTGGTCGGGATGATCATCGAGAAGCTCACCGGCCACAGCTGGAACGACGAGGTCACCCGCCGGATCATCCGCCCGCTGCGGCTCACCGGCACCTGGATGCCCGGCGACCTCCCGTTCATCCCCGGCCCGCACGCCCACGGCTACGTCAGGACGGACACCGGTCCGGCCGACGTCACCGTGCTCAACCCGTCCATGGCCGGCTCGGCCGGCGGCGGCATCTCCACCACCACCGACCTGACCGCCTTCCTCGACGCCCTGCTCGGCGGCCGCCTGCTGCGCCCGGCCGAACTCGCCGCGATGAAGCGGACCACCGACCACGGCGAGGGCCGGACGTACGGCCTCGGCCTCCAGCGCCTGGACACCCCCTGCGGCCCGTTCTGGGGCCACGCCGGCGGCATCCCCGGCTACAGCACGATGATGCTCGCCGCCCCGGACGGCAGCCGCTCGTTCGCCGCCGACACCACCTTCTACGACGCCCCGGACCCGGACGCCGCCAACACCGCCTGGCGCAAGGTGACCACGACCGCCCTGTGCGGCGCCCAGGCGGCGGCCGCGGCACCCGACCTCGCCCGCACGGCACCGTGACCGACCCCCTACGCTGACCGGCGACAGAACCGCCGACCGTCACAGGAGGACGACCCATGGCAGAGCCGCTGATCGCCGCAGTCGGGGGCCGGGTGCCCGCCGTCGACCCGGGCGCCTTCGTGGCGCCGAACGCCGTCGTGGTCGGGGACGTGACCGTCGCCGCCGGCGCGAGCGTCTGGTACGGCGCGGTGCTGCGCGGCGACGCCGAGTCGATCAGCGTCGGCGCGGGCAGCAACATCCAGGACAACTGCACCCTGCACGCCGACCCCGGCTTCCCGCTGGTGGTCGGCGAGCGGATCTCGGTCGGCCACAACGCCGTGCTGCACGGCTGCACGGTCGAGGACGACGTCCTGGTGGGCATGAACGCCACCGTGCTCAACGGCGCCCGGATCGGCACCGGCTCGCTGGTCGCGGCCGGCGCGGTGGTGCCGCAGGGCATGGTCGTCCCGCCCGGCTCGCTGGTCGCCGGCGTCCCGGCCAAGGTCCGCCGCGAGCTGACCGAGGACGAGAAGACCGGCATCAAGGCCAACGGCGCCGGCTACCAGCTGCTCGCCGACGCCCACCGGGAGATCTAGCGGCTGCCCGGCTAGGCCGTGGTCATCGCTGCCGCGGCCGCCGGTTCCGTCGCCACCGGGGCGGGCCGGCGGCGGTCGGCCGCCCAGGCGAGCACCGCGACCACCGCGCCCGCGGCCGCCAGGACCGCGCCGACCAGCGTCGGCGCGGTCCAGCCGAGCCCGGCGTCCAGCGCCAGCCCGCCGAAGTACGCGCCCTGGGCGTTGGCCAGGTTGAAGGCGCCCTGGACGGTCGCCGAGGCGAGGGTCGGCGCGCTGCGCGCCTTCTGGAGCACCAGGGTCTGCACGGCCGGCACGATCGCGAAGCCGAACAGCCCGATCAGCACCACCGTGACGGCCGCCGACCAGCGGGCGTGCGCGGTCAGCGCGAACAGCGCCAGGGTGGCGGAGAGCAGCACGAAGGCCGCGCAGACGGTGGGGCGCAGCGCCCGGTCGGCGGCGAAGCCGCCCAGCACGTTGCCGATCGTCATGCCGACCCCGAACAGCGCCAGCACCAGGGTCACCGAGCCGGTCGCGTACCCGGAGACCTCGGTGAGCAGCGGCGCGATGTAGCTGTAGCAGGCGAAGAAGCCGCCGCAGCCGAACACCACGGTGGCCAGCGCCAGCCAGAGCTGGCCGCTGCGGAAGGCCCGCAGCTCGTGCCGGAGCCCGGACTGGCCGGAGGAGGGGAGCGCGGGCACCAGCCGGGCGATGGCGACCGTTCCGGCGGCCGCGATCAGCACGACCACCAGCATGGTCGCCCGCCAGCCCAGGTGCTGGCCGAGCAGGGTGGCGGCCGGGACGCCGACGATGTTGGCGACGGTCAGTCCGGAGAACATCACGGCCACCGCCCGGGCCCGCCGGTCCGGCGCGACCAGCTCGGCCGCCGCCACCGCGCCCGCCCCGAAGAAGGCGCCGTGCGGCAGCCCGGTGATCAGCCGGGCGGCGGCCAGCGTCCAGAAGTCCGGGGCCACCGCGCAGAGCAGGTTGCCGGTCGCGAACAGCGCGGCCAGCGCCACCAGCACCGCCTTGCGCGGCCGTCCGGCGGCCAGCGCGGTCAGCAGCGGCGCGCCGACCACCACCCCCAGCGCGTACGCGGAGATCAGCCAGCCCGCCTGCGGGATGGAGACGTGGAGACTGTCCGCGACCTGGGGGAGCAGCCCCATGGCGGCGAATTCGGTGGTTCCGATGGCGAACGCGGTGACGGCCAGCGCGAGCAGCGCGAGAGGCAAGGGGGTGACTCCGGAGTGATGCCGACGGACCGGGGAAGCGCGCGGCGGGATGAAGGCGGGAAGGACGGCGGGATGAATTCGTTCGTCCGGAATCCTAATCCGGCCGGATGACGGCGCCGTGAGGTGCGTGTGACGAAAGGGCGTCGCCGGCTGACGAAAGGGGGTCGCCGACGCGGCTCCCGCGCGCGAGACTGGGAGCATGTGCCGCAACATCAAGACGCTGCGACCTCCCGTCACGCCGGACGCCGACGAGGAGGACTTCCACGCCGCAGCCCTCCAGTACGTCCGCAAGGTGTCCGGGTTCCGCGCCCCCGCGGCGCACAACCGGGAGGCCTTCGACCGGGCGGTGGACGCCGTCGCGGAGGCCACCGCCCGGCTGCTCGCCGAGCTGGAGGTCCGCGGCCCGCACGCCCGGGCCGCCGTGCCGGCCGAGGCCGCCGGGTAGGCAGGAGCAGCTGTGATGAGCCACGCCGAGCGTTACGCCCTCACCTTCCCCGGCACCCCGGGCACCCAGGCCCCGCAGGACGTCGTGGTGGTCACCCGCACCGACGCGACCGGTCCGGGCGGCCACCCGGTGTACGAGGACGAGAGCGGCATCGTCCGGGCGGAGATCAGCGACGCCGGCGAGGTCCGGATCCTCGCCAGCGGCGGCCACCAGAGCCCGCACCTGCCGGTGCACGCCCACCCGCTGCCCTGACCGCCCGGAACCCTGGGCGGGCACTCGGAACCCCGGCGCGGATTCCGTCCGTCGGGCACAATCGCGGTATGACCACAGCGAGTTGGCAGGGCGTCGTCATCGCCGAGAGCGACGACACCGTCGTCGTCGAGGGCAACCACTACTTCCCGGCCGAGGCGGTGCGCACCGAGTACCTGCGCCCCTCGGAGACCACCACGGTGTGCGGTTGGAAGGGCACCGCCGGCTACTACAGCCTGGAGGTGGACGGGCGGACCAACCCGGACGCCGTCTGGTACTACACCGACCCGAAGCCCGAGGCCGAGCACGTGCGCGGCCGGGTGGCCTTCTGGCGCGGGGTGGTGGTCGCCGAGTAGGCGGCCCCGGGCCGTGCCGTCCTCGCGAAAGGGGTACCGGAGCCCATGGCAGTCTTCCGCAGGCCGGACCGCTTCCGGCCGCGTCCCGGATCCGCCCCGGCCGAGCCCGACCCGAGCGGGCCCGACCCGGCCGAGCCCGACCTGGGCGAGCGGCTCGCCGAACTGGTCGAGGAGTCCGAGCAGCCCGTCGGCCGGGGCCCGGTCGCCGCGTACGCGGCGAGGCAGCGCGGCCGCGGCCGGGCCGTGGTCCTGCACACCGCCCGGCGGCTCGGCCACGGCGGCCGGGTCGCCGCCAAGGGGGCGGCCAGGGGAGCGGCCAAGGGCGCCGCGTTCGGCGGCAAGGCGCTGACCGACCAGCTGGTGCGGACCGCGCCGCGGATCCCGGTGCGCGACCTCGCCACCCTGCGGGCGCAGCACCCCGACGCGGCCTTCCCGGAGCAGCTGGCCGACCTGCTGGTCACCGGCGCCGTCCGGGCCTCCGGCGCGCTCGGCGCGGGCGTCGGCGCGGCGGCGATGCTGCCGGTGCCGCCCGCGATGCCGCTGGAGATCGCGGCCGAGACGCTCGCGGTCGCGGCCGTGGAGATCAAGCTGATCGCCGAGCTGCACGAGGTCTACGGCACCCCGGCGCAGGGCACCGCCACCCAGCGGGCCGGCGCCTACCTCGGCGCCTGGGCCAACCGCCGCGGGATCGACGCGGGCCTGCTGGTGCGCCCGGCCGGCTTCGCCGCGCTGGCGATCGGCTCGGAGGTGCGCCAGCAGGTCCGCCGCCGGCTGACCCGCAGCTCGCTGCGCCACCTGCCGGCGGTGACGCCGCTGCTGGTCGGGGCCGGCATAGGCGCCACCATGAACCGCCGCGACACCCGCCGGCTGGCCGGCGAGGTGCGCGAGGACCTGCGCGGGCGACGCCCGGCGGACGGCGCCTACTGGGCCGCGGCCGCGCCGCCGCTGAAGGGGGAGACGGCTCCGCGGCCACCGGGGGAGGCGTGAC
>NZ_JBHUAL010000342.1:0-5266 GCF_042789775.1 Kitasatospora sp. NPDC056800
TGGTTGCGTCCGGTGCCGGCGGGTGTGGTGGGTGAGGTGTATGCGGCGGGGGCCGGTCTGGCGCACGGGTATGTGGGTCGGGCGGGTCTGACGGCTGAGCGGTTTGTGGCGAATCCGCTGGGTGCGGCGGGTGAACGGATGTACCGCACGGGCGACTTGGGTCGTTGGCGTGCGGACGGGGTGCTGGAGTACGTGGGGCGCGCGGACGACCAGGTGAAGATCCGGGGATTCCGGGTCGAGCCGGGCGAGGTCGCGGCGGTGCTGCTGGCGCACGAGGCGGTGGCGCAGGCCGCGGTCGTGGCACGGGAAGACCGGCCGGGCGACAAGCGCCTGGTCGGCTACGTCGTCCCGGCGAACGGTCGGAACGTGGACGCGGCGGAACTGCGTCACTTCCTGGTCAAGCGGCTGCCGCGTCACATGGTGCCGTCGGCGGTGGTGGTGCTGGAGGCCTTGCCGATCACGCCGAACGGCAAGCTGGACCAGCGCGCGTTGCCCGCGCCTGCCGCCGCCGCCGTCGAGCCGGGCGGACGCGCACCGCGCTCGGTGCAGGAGGAACTGCTCTGCGGCATCTTCGCGGAGCTGCTGGGCCTGCCGTCGGTGGGGATCGACGACGACTTCTTCGCGCTGGGCGGGCACTCGCTCCTCGCGGCCCGGCTGATCAGCCGCATCCGCAGCACCTTCGGCGCCGAACTCGGGATCCGCGACCTGTTCGACGCCTCCACGGTCGTCGGCGTCGCCGAGAAGCTCAAGGACGGCCGCCCGGCGCGTCCGGCGTTGGTGGCGGGTGAGCGTCCGGAGGTGCTGCCGCTGTCGTTCGCGCAGCAGCGGCTGTGGTTCCTCGACCAGCTGGAGGGCGCTTCCGCCACCTACAACAGCCCGTTCGCGTTCCGTCTCCACGGCTCGGTGGACGTCGAGGCGCTCCGCGCGGCGATCGGCGACGTGGTCGGCCGGCACGAGGCCCTGCGGACGGTCTATCCCGCGGTCGACGGCCAGCCCCGCCAGCTGGTGCTGCCCGCCCAGGACGTCCAGGTGCCCTTCACGGTCATGGAGTGCGGGAGCGACGCGCTCGACGAGGCAGTGCGCGGGGCCGCGTTCACCCCGTTCGACCTGTCCACCGATCTGCCCGTACGGGTGGTGTTGTTCACGGTCGCCGAGGGCGAGTCGGTGCTGGTGGTGACCTTGCACCACATCGCGAGTGACGGTTGGTCGATGGAGCCGCTGTGGGAGGGCGTGGCGTCGGCCTACCGCGCGCGCCTGGCCGGGGTTGCTCCGGAGTGGTCGCCGTTGCCGGTGCAGTACGCGGATTACACGTTGTGGCAGCAGGGTTTGTTGGGTGGGGTCCTGGATCAGCAACTTGCCTACTGGTCGGGGGTGTTGCGGGATGCGCCGCAGGAGGTGGCGCTGCCGTTGGATCGGCCGCGGTCGGGGGTGGCTTCGCGTGCGGGTGGTCTGGTGGAGTTCGGGCTGGACGCGGAGCTGCACACGGAGTTGGAGGGGTTGGCGCGTCGGCACGGCGTGACGCTGTTCATGGTCCTGCACGCGGGCCTGGCGGCTCTGTTGTCGCGCCTGGGCGCGGGGACGGACATCCCCATCGGTACGGTGGTGGCGGGGCGTTCGGACGAGGCGTTGGACAAGCTGGTCGGGTTCTTCGTGAACACGCTGGTGCTGCGGACGGATGTGTCGGGTGCGCCGACCTTCGGTGAGTTGTTGGGTCGGGTCCGGGATACGGATCTGGCGGCGTTCACCCACCAGGACCTGCCGTTCGAGCGCCTGGTGGAGGAGCTGAACCCCGTCCGCTCCGCCTCGGTGCACCCGTTGTTCCAGGTGATGCTGGTCCTGCAGAACAACAGCGCGGTCAGCCTCCAACTCCCGGGCATCACCCTGGAATCGGAGACCTTCGACACGGCGCCGGCCCGGTTCGACCTCAACTTCGCCTTCACCGAGGCCTGGGCTGCCGATGGCACGCCCGGTGGGATCCAGGTGGAGCTGCAGTACGCCGCGGACCTCTTCGACCACGGCACAGTGGAGGTGCTGGGCCGCCGTCTCGGTTCGCTGTTGACCGCCATGGTCGCGGATCCGGAGCAGTTGGTCGGGTCGGTTGAGGTGTTGGTGGGTGGCGAGCGTGAGTTGGTCGTGTCGGGGTGGGGTGGTGGTGGGGGTCCGGTGCCGGCGGGGACGGTGTCGGGGCTGTTCGGGGAGCAGGTGGTGCGGGCCCCGGGTGCGGTGGCGGTGGTGGATGGTGATCGCCGGTTGTCGTACGGGGAGTTGGATGTTCTGTCGGATCGGATGGCCGCGCGGTTGGTGGAGTCCGGTCTGGTGCGGGGCGGGTTGGTGGGGGTCTGCCTGGGGCGTGGTGCGGATCTTGTGGTGGCGTTGTTGGGTGTGTTGAAGGCGGGTGGTGGTTACACGCTGTTGGATCCGGAGTTCCCGCGGGAGCGGTCGGCGTTGGTGGTGGCCGAGGCGGGTGTGGGTCTGGTGGTGTCGAGTACGGGGCTGCGCGGGTCGGTGGAGGGGTTCGCGGAGTGTGTGGTGTGGGTGGATGAGGAGTGGGAGCCGGCAGCGGGCGGGGTGGTGCCGTCGGTGGTGGTGGGTCCGGAGGATGTGGCGTGTGTGATGTTCACGTCGGGTTCGACGGGTCGGCCGAAGGGTGTGGTGGCGCCGCATCGGGCGTTGGTGGGGACGTATCTGGGGCAGGAGTATTGCGGGTTCGGTCCGGGTGAGGTGTTTCTGCAGTGCTCGCCGGTGTCGTGGGACGGGTTCGCGCTGGAGTTGTTCGGTGCGTTGTTGCATGGTGCGGTGTGTGTGTTGCAGCCGGGGCAGAATCCGCAGCCGGCGGTGATCGAGAAGTTGGTGGTGGAGCATGGTGTGACGATGCTCCAGTTGTCGGCGAGTCTGTTCAATTTCCTGGTGGATGAGCATCCGGGGGCGTTTGCGGGGGTTCGGACGGCGTTCACGGGTGGTGAGGCCGGTTCGGTGGCGCATGTGGCGAAGGTGCTGGGTCTGTTTCCGGGGTTGCGGGTGGGCAACGGGTACGGGCCGGCGGAGAGCATGGGCTTCACGACGTGCCACGCGGTGACCGATGCGGACTTGGCGGGTTCGTCGTTGCCGATCGGGCGTCCGGTGGGCAACAAGCGGGTGTTCGTGTTGGACGAGTGGTTGCGTCCGGTGCCGGCGGGTGTGGTGGGTGAGGTGTATGCGGCGGGGGCCGGTCTGGCGCACGGGTATGTGGGTCGGGCGGGTCTGACGGCGGAGCGGTTCGTGGCGAATCCGCTGGGTGTGGCGGGTGAACGGATGTATCGGACGGGCGACTTGGGTCGTTGGCGTGCGGACGGGGTGCTGGAGTATGTGGGGCGTGCGGACGACCAGGTGAAGATCCGGGGCTTCCGGGTCGAGCCGGGCGAGGTCGCGGCGGTCCTGCTGGCGCACGAGGCGGTGGCGCAGGCCGCGGTCGTGGCACGCGAGGACCGACCGGGCGACAAGCGCCTGGTTGGCTACGTCGTTCCGGTCGCGGGCCGGGAGGTCGATCCCGACGAGCTGCGGCGTTTCGCCGTGGGGCGGCTGCCGCGGCACATGGTGCCGTCGGCGGTGGTGGTGCTGGAGGCGCTGCCGATCACCCCGAACGGCAAGCTGGACCAGCGCGCGCTGCCCGCGCCTGCCGCCGCCGCTGTCGAGCCGAGCGGTCGGGCGCCGCGTTCCGCGCAGGAGGAGATCCTGTGCGTGGTGTTCGCGGAGGTGCTGGGCCTGCCGTCGGTGGGGATCGACGACGACTTCTTCGCGCTGGGCGGGCACTCGCTCCTCGCGGCCCGGCTGATCAGCCGCATCCGCAGCACCTTCGGCGCCGAACTCGGGATCCGCGACCTGTTCGACGCCTCCACGGTCGTCGGCGTCGCCGAGAAGCTCAAGGACGGCCGCCCGGCGCGTCCGGCGCTGGTGGCGGGTGAGCGTCCGGAGGTGCTGCCGCTGTCGTTCGCCCAGCAGCGGCTGTGGTTCCTGGACCAGCTCGAAGGCGCTTCCGCGACGTACAACAGCCCGTTCGCGTTCCGCCTGCACGGCTCGGTGGACGTGGAGGCGCTCCGTGCGGCGATCGGCGACGTGGTCGGCCGGCACGAGGCGCTGCGGACGGTCTACCCGGCGGTCGACGGCCAGCCGCGTCAGCTGGTGCTGCCGGCCGGTGAGGTCGAGGTGCCGTTCAGGGTCGAGCCGTGCGCGGCTTCGGAGGTGGCGGGGCGAATCGAGGCCGAGGCCTTCGCCGTCTTCGACCTCTCCGTCGAACTTCCCTTGCGGGTCGTGCTGTTCGCGCTTGGCGAGGACGAGTCGGTCCTGGTGCTGACCCTGCACCACATCGCCAGCGACGGCTGGTCCTCCGGTCCGCTCTGGCAGGGGGTCACGTCGGCCTACCGGGCCCGGCTGGCCGGAGCCGCCCCGGAGTGGGAGCCGCTGGCCGTCCAGTACGCGGACTACACCCTCTGGCAGCACAACCAGCTCGGGGAGGCTCTCGACCAGCAACTCGCCTACTGGACCGAGGCGTTGAGGGATGCGCCGCAGGAGGTGGCCCTGCCCTTCGACCGGCCCCGACCCGCTTCCGCGTCGCACGAGGGCGAGCTGTTGGAGTTCCATGTCGGCCCCGAGCTGCACGCGGAGTTGGACGCGTTGGCGCGTCGGCATGGTGTGACGCTGTTCATGGTGCTGCACGCGGGCTTGGCGGCTCTGCTGTCGCGGATGGGTGCGGGGACGGACCTCCCGATCGGCACGGTGGTGGCCGGGCGTTCGGACGAGGCCCTGGACGACCTGGTCGGGTTCTTCGTGAACACCCTGGTCCTGCGGACGGATGTGTCGGGTGAGCCGACCTTCGGTGAGTTGCTGGGGCGGGTCCGGGATGCGGACTTGGCGGCGTTCACGCACCAGGACCTGCCGTTCGAGCGCCTGGTGGAGGAGTTGAACCCGGTGCGTTCGCTGGGCCGGCACCCGCTGTTCCAGGTGATGCTGGTCCTGCAGAACAACGAGGAGGGTAGCCTCCAGCTCCCGGATGTCGTGGTGAGTACGGAGTCGTTCGGGACGCCGCCCGCCAAGTTCGACCTCAACCTGACGTGCGTCGAGAACCGTGACGCCGCCAATGCGCCTGCCGGTATCACGGTGGTCCTGCAGTACGCGACCGATCTGTTCGACCAGGGGACCGCGGGTCTGGTGGCGGAGCGGTTGGTGCGCTTGCTCGGGGTGGCGGTCGGGGATCCGGAGGTTCCGGTGTCCGGCTGGGAGGTGTTCGACT
>NZ_JBHUAL010000343.1:0-5145 GCF_042789775.1 Kitasatospora sp. NPDC056800
TTTGGCACGCTGTTGAGTTCTCAAGGAACGGACGCTTCCTTCGGACCGCCTTCCAGCGGACCCTCCGGGCTTCGTTCTTTCGTGTTTCCAGCTTACCAGACGTTTTCCGCTCCGTTTACCGGCGCTTCATTCATCCGATTCCCACTGGGGGGATTTCCTGCGAACTTCGTTCCGAAGCCTATCAAGGCTTTCGGAGTGATCCGTCCGTGGGATTTTGCTTCGTCAGAGGACGCGTATTCCGTGGAACACGCTCGCCTCGATTCGGCGGTGTCGTAGACACTAACGCCCGGGACCGACCGTTGTCCAGTCAGTCCCAACCGTTCAAACCTACTAGCCCACCCTCACCACGTCAATGGTTTGGCCGGACGAGTAGAAGACTAGCAGGTCAGAGACCTGTCGATCACATCGGCTCAGGCCGCGACGGGCTGGAGGTCCGCCCGGTCGGCCGCGTCCAGATCGCCGAACTCCCCGTCCCCGGCGGCCCGCCGGCCCAGCACCAGGGCATAGAGGAGGAAGGCCGCCTCGGCCAGCACACCGATGGAGATGCGGGCCCAGGTCGGCAGGCCGGACGGGGTCACGAAGGCTTCGAGGACGCCGGAGACCGCCAGGACCGTCGCCAGGCCGATCGACATGCCGATGATCGCGCGGCCCTGTTCCGCCAGGGCCACCGAGCGGGTGCGCGGGCCGGGGTCGATGACGGTCCAGCCGAGGCGCAGCCCGAGGCCGCCGGCCACGAAGACCGCGGTCAGCTCCAGCAGGCCGTGCGGGATGAGCAGGCCGAGGAAGACGTCGAGGCGACCGGCGGAGGCCATCAGCCCGACGCCGATGCCGAGGTTGAGCACGTTGGTCCACATCACGTAGAGCACCGGAATGCCCAACGCGATCCCGAACAGCAGGCACTGCACGGCGATCCAGGCGTTGTTCGTCCAGACCTGTGCCGCGAAGGAGCTGGCCGGCCGGTCCGAGTAGTACGTCTCGTACTGGCCGCCGGGGCGGGTCAGCTCCTGGAGGTGTTCGGGCGCGACCAGGCTGTTGCGGACCTCGGGGTGGGTGGCCATCCACCAGGCGAGCAGTGCGGTGGCGACCATCGAGACCACCGCCACCGGCACCCACCAGCGGCGCGAGCGGTAGAGCGCGGCCGGGAAGCTCACCGTGTAGTAGCGGGCGACGTCCTGCCAGCCGTTGGTCCGGGCGCCGGTCACCGCGCTGCGGGCGCGGGAGACCAGGCCGGTCAGCCGGCTCACCAGGGCCGGGTCCGGCGCGGCGGCCTGGACCTTGGCGAGGTGTCCGGTGGCGCGCTGGTAGAGCGTGACCAGCTCGTCGGCCTCCTCCCCGCCGAGCCGGCGCCGGCGGGCGAGGGCGTCCAGTCGGGCCCACTCCCCCTGGTGGGTGGCGACGAAGACGTCCAGGTCCATTTCGGCGGCTCCATAGATCGGCGGCGGGCGCGGACGTGCGTGCGCGGGCGGGTCCGCGGGCGGGCGGGTCCGGGCGGGCGGGTCCGGGCGGACCCGCGCGGCCCAGCATGCCAGCAGCGGCCGCCGCCCCGGCCGTCGGGATCTCACTTCCCGTGCGCCCACCGGGCCCCGTATGTTTGCGGCTGCGGATCAGACTGCGGAGAGCGCGTCACGGGGGGCCGGTCCGGGGTGGTTCCCTCCCCCGGCACCGCCGCCCTCCCAGGCGCCGGATCCCCATGGGCGAGCCGTACCGGCTCCAAGAACGTGAACGGACAGGTGTCTTGAGCGACCTGGTGACGGGTGAGGCGGTCGTCCTCGGCCTGCAGACGGCGAAGCTTCCGAGCAGGGCCCTGGCGATCGTGATCGACCTGCTGGTGGAGTTCGCCGCCCTGCTGGTGTTCACGCTGCTGCTGAGCCTCGCGCTGATCGGGCTCGACGGCGCGGCCCTGGCCGCCACGATGATCGGCCTGATGGTGTTCTTCCTGGTCGCCGTGCCCGTGATGGTCGAGACCCTCACCCGCGGCCGCTCGCTCGGCAAGGCCGCGCTCGGCCTGCGCGTGGTGCGCACCGACGGCGGGCCGGTGCGCTTCCGGCACTCGCTGGTGCGCGGGCTGGTCGGCTTCTTCGAGATGATCGTGCTGACCGGCGCCCCGGCCGTGATCACCTCGGCGGTGCACTCGGACGGCAAGCGGCTCGGCGACATCTTCGCCGGGACGGTGGTCGTCCGCGAGCGCACCCCGGGTGCGGGCGGCTCCGCCACCCCGCTGCCGCCGGTGCACCCGCACCTGCTGCAGTCGATGGGCCACGAGCTGGTCGCGATGGACCTGTCCGCGGTGCCGGAGCCGCTCTGGCTGGCCGTCCGCCAACTGCTCGGCCGGACGAGCCAGTTGGACCCGGCGGTGATGCACCGGATGTCCACCCGGCTGGCCGAGGACCTGTCCGCCCTGATCGGCCACCCGATCGCGCCGGGGCTGCACCCGGCGGCGTACCTGGGCGCGGTGCTCACCGAGCGCCAGCGGCGGGAGTGGACCCGGGCCCAGCAGCAGCTGTGGGCGGCCGGGCCGATACCCGGCCGACCGGTACCCGCCCAGGTGCCCGCTCCCCGCCCGGCCTCCGGTCCGCTCCCCGCGCCGGCTCCGACCGGCCCGGCCGACGGACGGCCCGTCCGGGTCCTCGGCCTGCCGACCCAGCAGCCCGCGCCCACGGCTCCCCCGGCCCCCGCCGCAGCCCCGGCAGCCGCACCGACCGCACCGACCGCACCGTCCTTCGACAAGCCCGCCGCCGGCAGCGGCTTCGCCCCGCCCGCCTGAGGCGAACCGCCCCGGCCGCAGCAGCCCTGCCGCACCGGCCCCGGCCGCGAAGGCCCGCTACTCCTCCTCCGCCCCCACCCGCCAGGCGTTCGGCGGCGACTCCAGCTCCTCCAGCTCGATCCCCTCCGCCGCCAGCACCACGTCGCCCGCCAGGTGCACGACCTGCTGCTCGCCCGTCTCCAGGTCCGCCACCTGGTACCGCTCGACCAGCAGCGGCCCCGAATCCGTCTCGTGGGTGTCGACGCCCTCCAGCAGCCACCCCTGGTCGAGGGTGCGCGGCGCCAGCACCGGCTCGGTGAAGGCCACCAGCCGCACCCGCGCGCTCGCCCCCTCCCGCAGCCGCAGCAGCCGGGCGGTGGCGACCAGGAAGCCCGGCGAGCGGCCGGTGAAGGCGTGCGCCCGGTCGTGGCCCTCCGCCGCGTGCTCGCCGCCGGGGTCGGCCGCGTCGGTCCGGACCCAGGCCACCCCGTCCACCGCCCCGCCGCGCACCTGCCAGCCGCCAGCCCGCAGCTCCAGCCGCAGCGGCCGGGCGCGCGAGTCCAGCGTCAGGTCGGTGCTGCCGAGCACCCGGCCGTCCGGCGCGTAGGTCTTGGAGACGTACCGCCACCCGGCCGCCCCGGGCGCGCAACTGAAGCGCTCCTCCCCGAGCGGGACGTGGTCGTGCGGGTCGTGGAGCGAGTACCGGCCGTTGGGCATGCCGGAAAGCCTACGTCCGCGGTTCGCGTGCAACGTTCCGGCCGGTGCCCGCATTAGAGGGGCGGACGGCGCGCCGGTGCGCCGCCACCACGACGAGAGGGGGTGCGGATGGCGAAGCAGACGCGCGACGTGGAGTTCACGGAGTACGTGGCCTCCAGGAGCGGCTGGCTGCGCAAGGTCGCCTATCTGCTGTGCGGGGACTGGCACCGGGCCGACGACCTGGTGCAGGAGTGCGCGACCAAGCTGTACGTGAACTGGTCGCGGGCCGGCCGGGTCGAGAACCTGGACGGCTACGCCCGCAGGGTGCTGGTCAACACCTTCCTCGCCGAGCAGCGCTCGTCCTGGTGGCGGCGGACGTCACGGACCGCGGCGCCGGTGGACGTGGCGTCGGTGGCCGCCGACCTCGACGCCTGGCTCGACCTGCGCAAGGCGCTGGCCGCGCTGCCGCCCAAGCAGCGGGCCACCGTGGTGCTCCGGTACTACTGCGACCTCACGGTCGATCAGACCGCCGATGCGATGAGCTGCTCCTCGGGCAATGTGAAGAGCCAGACCTCACGGGCGCTCGCCACCCTCCGGACGACGCTCTCCCCCCGTCCCACCACCGCCGAGAGGACGTCATGAGGTCGCACGAGCAGCGTGATCTGACCGCCCGGCTGAGCGCCCTCGCCGAGGCCCCGGCGCCGCCCGCCGCACTCGACACCTCGGCCGTGATCGCCCGCGGCCGGGTCCGGCTGCGCCGCCGCCGGCAGGCCCTGGTCGGTGTGGTGGCCGGGTCGACCGCCGCCGTCCTGGCCGGCGTCCTGCTGCTGCGCCCGGCCGGGGCGCCGCCCGCGCCGGCCGTCCCCGCGCCCACCGCCCCGGTCTCGCTCGCGCCGTCCCCGACGGCCGCGCCGACCCCGGCGGCGCGGACCGGTCCGCTGAGCGCCGAGGCCCGCTTCGGCTGGCTGCCGTCGTGGCTGGCCCGGCCGGCCATCGGCTACGCGAACAGCGACAACCGTTCCGTCACCACCGCGGCCACCACCACCGCCGTCCTCAACGCGACCCCCGCCCTGAAGCTGGAGCTGCTGCGCGGCCCCGGCGAGTCCCCCGCCCCCGGGCAGCACACCGCCCCCGCGCCCCCGGTCGCCGGCCGGGAGGCCCAGTGGCTGCTCACCGACGCGTCGGGATCCCTGGGCGGGCTGCGCTGGATGACCGCCTCCGGCCGCTGGGCCCAGCTGACCGCCACCCTGTGGTTGGACGCGAAGGTCCAGGACGACCTGCTCCGGGTCGCGGCCGGCGCCGAGTTCGGCGACCGGGACGTCCCGTTCCCGGTGCGCCCGACCGGCCTGCCCGCCGACCTCAGGCTGCGGAACGCCGAGGTCCACCGGCCCACCAGGGACTCCGAGCCCCCGTGGAGCGCCATCCTGTCGTACACCGTCGGCGACAAGTGGCTGAGCGTCACGGTCCAGCCGGACGGCTTCGGCAAGTTCGCGGACGGCCGGCCGAACGGCGGCACCCCGGTGTGCCGGGTCGAGAAGGGCGTCCAGCTCTGCGCCAACGGCACCGCGGCGGGACTCCCGTCCGTCCAGGGGGCCGGCGGACTGGCGGGTCTGCTCGAGCGGTTCGAGGTGCTCGGCGCGGACGAGGCCTCCTGGACCCGCTGAACCGCCCCGGCGGAACGCCGACGGCCGGCGCCCCCGGAGGGG
>NZ_JBHUAL010000344.1:0-5118 GCF_042789775.1 Kitasatospora sp. NPDC056800
CCCGGATTCCCGGCCGGTTCCCACCGGCCGGGCATCCGCCCGTGGCGGTCGCACCACAGCGGTGACCCGCGCCACAGGGGCGATCCGCACCGGAAAAGCAGAAAGGCCCCAGATCAACTGGGGCCTTTCTTTCGGTGTCCGAGGGGGGACTTGAACCCCCACGCCCGATAAAGGGCACTAGCACCTCAAGCTAGCGCGTCTGCCATTCCGCCACCCGGACTAGGTGTCGTCCTCGCGGCTTCCGATCTCTCGTCCGTCGCGCTGACAGATGTAACTGTAGCAAAGATCGGCTTGGGGTCCCAAAACGGTTTCCGGCGGGCTCCCGGCGGGCGGGTCCGACGGGTGGCGGGGGCAAGGGGCGGCGTGTGGCGGGGGCGTGACCAGCGGGTTTCGGGAACGTGCGGGGGCTGGATCGGGATCGGGGGCTGGGGGAGGATGGGCGGACGTGCTCGTACGGCCCGGGTGCAGGTCCTGGGGGTGGCGCGCTGGTGCGTCGGTGCGGGCCCAAGACGCGAGGAGTGACCGTGAGCGAGCGGAGCGAGTCGGCGGCGCCGAAGGTGACGGCTGAGTCGGAGGTCGCCGAGATCTGTCGCGATCTGATCCGGATCGACACCAGCAACTACGGGGACGGATCCGGCCCGGGGGAGCGGAAGGCGGCCGAGTACGTGGCCGAGCAGCTCGCCGAGTTCGGGCTGGAGCCGAAGATCTTCGAGTCGGCCAAGGGACGGGCCTCGACCGTGGTCCGGATCGAGGGCGAGGACCGTTCCCGTCCGGGCCTGCTGATCCACGGCCACACCGACGTGGTGCCGGCCAACGCGGCGGACTGGACCCACGACCCGTTCGGCGGTGAGATCGCGGACGGCTGCGTCTGGGGGCGCGGCGCGGTGGACATGAAGGACATGGACGCGATGACCCTGGCGGTCATCCGCGACCGGCTGCGCACCGGGCGCAAGCCCCCGCGCGACATCGTGCTGGCCTTCCTCGCCGACGAGGAGGCCGGCGGCACCTACGGGGCGCGCTTCCTGGTGGACAAGCACCCCGGGCTGTTCGAGGGCGTGACCGAGGCGATCGGCGAGGTCGGCGGCTTCTCCTTCACGGTCAACGACCAGGTCCGCCTCTACCTGGTGGAGACGGCCGAGAAGGGCATGCACTGGATGCGCCTGACGGTCGAGGGCCGGGCCGGCCACGGCTCGATGGAGAACGACGACAACGCGATCACCGAGCTGTGCGAGGCGGTCGCCCGGCTCGGCCGGCACCAGTTCCCGCTGCGGATCACCAAGACCGTCCGGGCCTTCCTGGACGAGCTGTCGGACGCGCTCGGGGTCGAGCTGGACCCGGAGAACATGGACGAGACGCTGCGCGTGCTCGGCGGCATCGCCAAGATGATCGGCACCACGCTGCGGAACACCGCCCAGCCGACCATGCTCGGCGCCGGCTACAAGGTCAACGTGATCCCCGGTCAGGCCACCGCGCACGTGGACGGCCGCTTCCTGCCCGGCTACGAGGAGGAGTTCCTGGCCGAGCTGGACAGCGTGCTCGGCCCGCGCGTGAAGCGCGAGAGCCTGCACTCGGACAAGGCGATCGAGACCGGCTTCGACGGGGCCCTGGTCGAGGCGATGCAGACCGCGCTGCGGGCCGAGGACCCGATCGCCCGCGCGGTGCCGTACTGCCTGTCGGGCGGGACGGACGCCAAGTCCTTCCAGGACCTGGGCATCCGCTGCTTCGGCTTCGCGCCGCTCCAGCTGCCGCCGGAGCTGGACTTCGCCGGGATGTTCCACGGCGTGGACGAGCGGGTGCCGGTGGACGGGCTGAAGTTCGGCGCCCGGGTGCTGGACCGTTTCATCGACGCCTGCTGAGCCGTTCCGCGCGGCGGTGCCCGCGCTGATCAGGTGACTGGGTCGGCCCGCTCCCGGAGTTCCGGGGGCGGGCCGACCGCATTGTCCGAGCTGATGATTGTGGGACAGGAAGAAAGAGATCGACAGAAGCGATTCTGCTCGGAATTCCAGGCCGATCATGTGTGCGAGATCTCACCGTTGCGGGTGAATGGGAGATCCACTCCGTACCCCGTTTGCCGCAGCGTCGTTCATCCCTGTGCAGCCCGCCGAACGGGTTGCGTTGTCCATACAGGAGGAATGATGAAGGTCAAGAAGATCGCCGCTGTCGCCGCCGCCACCGGTGGCCTGGTGCTCGCCGCCGCCGGTGTCGCGTCCGCTCAGGGCGGCGCCGCCGCCGAGGGTGTGGCCGCCGGTTCCCCGGGTGTCGTCTCGGGCAACCAGATCCAGGTTCCGGTGCACATCCCGGTCAACCTCTGCGGCAACACCGTGAGCGTCGTGGGCGTGCTGAACCCGGCGTTCGCCAACCACTGCGCCAACTTCTGAGTCGACCTCCGGGCCGTCGGGGCCTGTTGAGCCGACTCACGCGAGCCCCCGGGCGGCGGACGCGCCGCGCCGGGGGCGTTCGCGTCCCCGCCGGGATACCGGATACACGGGATCCGACACGATCACTCGATCGAGTGAAGCGGGGTTTCGTTGCTCAACCTCCCCGTTGGCCTCTCGTTAACCCGTGTGCAGCCGAAGCCCTTGCGTGATTTACGGATATACGGAAATTCCGACTTTTTTGCAAGGTTCATGCCAAGGTCGACACGTCGTCTCGAAATGTCAGGGGAAAACATGAGGAAAGTAGCCAAGAAGGGGATCCTCACGGCCGTGGCCACCGGCAGTGTGCTGGCCTCGACCGCCGGCTACGCCTACGCGGGGGGCGCCGACGCGCAGGGGGTGGCCACCGGTTCACCCGGTGTCGTCTCGGGCAACTCGGTCCAGGTGCCGATCGAGGTGCCGATCAATGCCTGCGGCAACACGATCGATGTGATCGGCTTGCTGAACCCGTCCTTCGGCAACCGCTGTGCCAACGTCAACGGCGGCGGCCATCAGGCGTCCAAGCCCGCCCATGGCGGCCAGTCCGGCGCCACCGGCGCCGGCCGTACCGACAGCTCCGGTGCCAGTGGGAGCCAGGGTGCCACGGCTCCGGCCAGCACCCTCCCGGCCAGCACTCTGCCGGCCAGTACCCTCCCGGCGAGTGCTGTCCCGGACGCCGCGGGTCCGGCCACCAAGGTTCCGGGTGCCGATGGCACGGGTGTCGACGTCCCGGGGGCCGGCGCCTCCGGTGTCGCCGCCAACTCGGCGGGCGTGCTCTCGGGCAACAGCGTCCAGGCGCCGGTGGACGTTCCGGTCAACGCCTGCGGCAACTCGGTGAACGTGGCCGGCGTCGGCAACCCGGCCTTCGGCAACGACTGCGCCAATGTGGAGAAGGTCGAGAAGGTCACCCCGACGCCGCCGGCCGAGGGCTGCGTGGAGACCTGCCCGACCCCGCCGCAGACCTCCTCCGAGGAGGTGACGAGCGTCGCGCGCACCGGCGTGGCTCCGGCCACCTCCGCGTCCTCCGCCGTGGCGCCCGCCGCCAAGCCGGCGCCGTCCGCCCAGCTGGCCACCACCGGTGCCGGCAATGTCGAGCTGCTCGGGGCCGCCGGCCTCGCGATGCTGCTCGGCGGCGGCGTGCTCTACCGCCGGGCCCGGGCCGGCGCCCGCTGACACGGCGGGCGGGGAACCAGGGCGCGCGCTGAACGGGACCGGTGCGCGCCCGCCCCCGGACGTACCTGAGGAACGACGCATCCGCGGCCGCCGAGCGAACGGGCGGCCGCGGACGCGTGAGGGCTCGCTGCCGCCCGGGGCCGCGGTGCCCCGCCCGTCACCAGTTCCGGACCTGCCGGATGATCCGCCGCTTCAGCCGGACCGTCCGGCTGCCGTCGGGGAACAACCGCAGCCGGTCGAGCTCCCAGTGCCCGTACTCGGCGTGCTCGGTGAGCAGTTGGCGCGCCGCGTTGCGCGTGGTGCCGCGCGGCATGCGCAGGGACTGGTACTCGTACTCCGGCTGCCGGACCGGCTTCCGTGGGGTCAAAACGCTCCTCCTGGGGATCACCTTCAGGCAAGCCTACGGCCTGCCCCGGACAGTCGGCCCGGGTATTTCCGGCCGTCCTCCCGTGCGCGGGCGACGGTCGGAACGGGTGCGGCCCCGGCCGCCGACTGACAGTGCATCAGTCCTGTTGCCACTGTGGAGGGGATACCCCGATCCCGGCGCGCGAAGCGGCAGTCGGACGGCCTCGGCGGGCCCGGCGTGCGCCCTCCGCGCCCGCTTCGCGCCGGTGGCGCGTGGGGACGAAGCGGGACGGATCGGACATCAGGGGGGAAGTTGCGGTGAAATCGCGGGTGTAGGTGACAACCGCTGTGCGTGGCGACACCGCGGGGAGATAGCGTCTGCACCATGTCTGATGCCGCGCAGCCCACCATTGCCGAGGTACGCGCCGCCGCTGAGGCGGTCAAGGCCGCCATCGACCGTCATCTGGAAGCGGTGTCAAGCCCCAACGCAGCCGATGATCCCGCCGTCACCGCCGCCTACGAGCAGCTCGCGACGGCGGCCATCGCCTACGACCAGCTCCTGTACGAGGCCTATGACGAGGTCACGCCCTTCGAGATCCCCGGGGACGAGGGCCCCGGCGGGTACCACGGCCCCGAACAGCCCGAGGCGATCAGCGTGTTGATCCGCCGTGACTACCACGTCGTCGACCCCGAGCGGCTGCGTGCCCAGGCCGAGCGGCTGGACGAGTCGCTGACCCCGGGCGGCGCCGGCGCGGGCGGGGTGAACGCCGCGATCGGCGTGCTGTTCGGCGAGTACGAGCCCGACGAGATCGCCGCCCGCAGTGAGGAGTTCGGCCTGGAGGAGGCCGACTCGACGCTCTGGGTCGCGGCCACCGAGCCGACCGAGCCGGGCGAGTGGCTGCCCGAGCCCTTCGAGCACGCCGACCCGCAGCTGCTGATCTGCCGGTTCGACGTGAGCGAGGTCTACGACGACGAGGACCCGGACGACTGACGCGGACAGGACGACCGACGCCGTGCAGGACGGCCGACGGGCGGGCCCGGGAACACCGGGGCCCGCCCGTCGTGCGTTCCGGCCGGCGGCCCCGCGGGGGGGGGGGCGCCGGGGCCCCCGGGCGGTAGCCCGGGGGGCGGTGTCGGGGAGGGCCCCCCCCCCCCCCGGGGGGGGGCGCGGAGCCGGGCGCGCGGC
>NZ_JBHUAL010000345.1:0-5052 GCF_042789775.1 Kitasatospora sp. NPDC056800
CGGTGCACCGGCGGGCGGCTCGACGTTTCTCACCGGTCAGGGGCGGGCGAAGATGTCGTGGGTGCCGATCCGGCGCCAGACGATGTGGGGCTCGCCGTGCTGGGGCGGGGTTCCGTAGCTGAAGGTCGCCCGGCCGTCCGGGGCCCAGGTCATCTCCCAGATGTCCGGGTGGCCCTGCATCCTCTTCACCCGCAGGCCGCGGCGGAAGCCCTGGCCGGCCCGGAGGTCGGCGACGAACTGGGCCACCGCGACCAGGAACGCGGTCTTCTGGGCGGCGGTCAGGCCCTTCCAGTCGCGCAGGAAGTGGGCCAGTGACTCATACGTCGGCACGGCGCTTGATCTCCCCCAGGTCGAGGCCGGCCTCGTCGGCGAGCGACTGCAGGAAGGAGTCCCCGTCCTGGAACATCTCGCCCCGCTCGCCCGCGGCGAGCGCCTCGTCGACCTCCTGCTCCTTCTCCTGCCAGGCGCCGCTCCAGAACCACGCCTGGTCGTCCGGGATGACGGAGGCGGGGGTCAGGACGATGCGGCCGTCCTCCACCGCGACCACCAACTGGTCGCCCTCCTGGAGGTCCAGCTGCTCTCTTATCTCCTGCGGGATGGTGACCACGCCCTTCTTCCGCACGGGCGTGGACACCAGGTGGGGGCGACGGCGGCGCTTGAGGTCTGCCATGGGGAAAGTCTACCTGGCGGAAAGTCTGCCCGGCTGACTCGAACGCCGGGCGGTGGTGTGGGCCTGGCGGGTGGCGTAGAGGGTGACGGCGGCGGCGAGGGCCATGGCGGTGAGGCCGACGGTGGCGGCGCCGGGCCAGCCGGTGGCGTGGTAGGCGTCGGCGCCGAGGGTGCCGCCGAGGCTGTTGCCGAGGTAGTAGGCGATCAGGTAGAGGGCGGAGGCCTGGGCGCGGCCCTCGGTGGCGGTGCGGCCGACGGAGGAGGAGGCGGTGGCGTGGCCGGCGAAGAAGCCGGCGGTGATCAGGACCAGGCCGAGCAGGGCGCAGGTGAGGGATTCGGCGAGGGAGAGCAGCAGGCCGGCCGCGGTCACGCCGATGGAGACGTAGAGGGCGCCGCGCCGGCCGAGGCGGCCGACGAGCCGGCCGGCCGCGGCGGAGGTGCCGGTGCCGACCAGGTAGACCACGAAGATCGAGGCGGCGATCGACTCCGGCAGGTGGAAGGGCGCGGCGATCAGCCGGTAGCCGACGGTGTTGTAGACCGCGCCGAACACCGCCATGAACAGCATGCCGAGCAGGTACAGCCGTAGCAGCAGCGGGTTGCGCAGGTGCCGTCCGACGGTGCGGGTGAGCGCGCGGGCGTCCACCGGGGCCGGGGTGAAGTGCCGGGCGGCGGGGATCAGCAGCCGGAAGGCGAGGGTGGCGAGCAGGGCGAGGACGGCGGAGGCGGCGAGGCCCCAGCGCCAGCCGAGTCCGGCGGCGGTCCAGCCGGAGAGCAGTCGGCCGCCCATGCCGCCGATGCTGTTGCCGGCCACGTACAGGCCCATCGCGGAGGGCAGGGCGCTGGGGTGGACCTCCTCGGCGAGGTAGGCCATGGCGGTGGCGGGGAGCCCGGCGAGGACGGCGCCCTGGAGGACGCGCAGGACGACGAGGGTGGTGAGGTCCGGCGCGAAGGGCAGGGCGAGGGCGAACGCGGAGGCGGCGAGGGTGGAGGCCGTCATCACCGCGGTGCGGCCGTACCGGTCGGAGAGCGCGCTGGCCGGGAGCAGCCCGAGGGCGAGGCCGAGGGTGGCGGCGGAGGCCGTCCAGCTGGCCTGGCCGGGGGTGAGGTCGAGGTCGGCCGAGAGGATCGGCAGCAGGCCCTGGGTGGAGTAGAGCAGGACGAAGGTCGCGACCCCGGCGGCGAACAGGGCGAGGTTGGCGCGGCGGAAGGCGCGCTGGCCGGGGCGGTGGCGGTCGTCGGCGGTGAGGGTGGTGGGGGCGGTGGCGGGGGCATCCGGGGTGGTCACGGATGCCCCGGTATCGGCGGGCTGCATGTCGTCGACCGTAGGCCTGTCGGCGTTGATGCGTCCAATGCATGAAGTGTGGATGATCGATGCACTGGCGTATGAGTCGAGGTGGTGCGGGGATGTCCGGTCCGGAATCGGTGGACGGCGGGGAACAGCGGTACCGGGTGGCCGAGTTGGGGCCGGAGGAGCCGGCCGTGCTGCTGGCGCCCCGGCTGGCCCGGTTCGCGGCGGTGGCCCGGCTGGAGCACGTGACCCAGGCGGCCGCGCTGCTCGGGGTGCCGCAGCCGACGCTGTCGCGCGCGGTGGCCGGGCTGGAGGAGGAGCTGGGGGTGGACCTGCTGGCCCGCCAGGGCCGTACGGTCCGGCTGACCAGGGCGGGCCGGCTGCTGCTGGCCTCGGTGGAGCGGGCGCTGGCCGAGCTGGAGCGGGGTGCGGAGGCGGCCCGGGCGGAGGCGGACCCGGCGGTGGGCCTGGTGGCCTTCGGCTTCCTGCACACGATGGGGCCGGACGCGGTGCCGGCGCTGCTGCGCGGCTTCCGCGCGGAGCACCCGCGGGTGCGGTTCCAGCTGGTGCAGGACTACGGCGCGGCGATGCTGGAGCGGCTGCGGGCCGGGGAGTTGGACCTCTGCCTGGTCGCGCCGCTGCCGGAGGACCCGGCGTTCGCCGCCCGGCCGCTGGACGAGCAGCGGCTGCACCTGGTCGTCCCGGCGGACCACCGGCTGGCCGGGCGGCGGCGGATCCGGCTGGCGGAGGTGGCCGAGGAGCCGTTCGTCGGGCTGGAGCAGGGGTACGGGCTGCGCGCGATCACGGACGGCTTCTGCGCGGAGGCCGGGTTCGTCCCCCGGCTGGCGTTCGAGGGGGAGGAGGCGGAGACGCTGCGCGGGCTGGTGGCGGCCGGGCTGGGGGTGGCGCTGCTGCCGCCGGCCCTGGTGCCGCGGCCGGGGGTGGTGGAGCTGGAGGTGACGGCGCCGCGGACCCGGCGGGCGATCGGGTTGGCCTGGGCGGCGGGGCGGCCGTTGGCCCCGCCGGCGCGGGCGTTCCGGGACTTCGTGCTGTCCCGGCGCGGGCGGCTGCTGCAGCACGACTGAGAACGCCGTCGTGCGGCAGGGCTGAGAACGCCGTCGCGCGGCGCGACCGGGCCCGTCGCGGCGGCCGGTTGACGCTTTGGTGGATCGTATGGACCGGTCGGTGGAATTCCGGGTGGAGTTTGGACCATCCGGCGGTGTTCGCGGTGGTCGGTCTACGCGCGTAGGGGCTATATTTCCGCAATGGAACAGCAGATCCCCGTCACCACCGCGGGCACCGGCCCGCGCATCCCCACCCCCGACCAGATCCGCCGCGCGCCGAAGGTCCTCCTGCACGACCACCTGGACGGCGGGCTGCGCCCGGAGACCGTGGTCGAGCTGGCCGCCGCCTGCGGCTACCAGGGCCTGCCCACCACCGACCCCAAGGAGCTCGGCGAGTGGTTCCGCGAGGCCGCCGACTCCGGCTCGCTGGTCCGCTACCTGGAGACCTTCGCGCACACCTGCGCCGTGATGCAGACCCGTGAGGCGCTGATCAAGGTCGCCGCGGACTGCGCCGAGGACCTGGCCGCCGACGGCGTCGTGTACGCCGAGGTCCGCTACGCCCCCGAGCAGCACCTGGAAGCCGGACTGAGCCTGGACGAGGTCGTCGAGGCCGTCCAGGAGGGCTTCCGCCTCGGCGAGGCCAACGCCCGCGCGGCCGGCCACCGGATCCGCGTCGGCACCCTGATCACCGCGATGCGGCACGCCGCCCGCTCGCAGGAGATCGCCGAACTGGCCAACCGCCACCGGGACTCGGGCGTCGTCGGCTTCGACATCGCCGGTGCCGAGGCCGGCTACCCGCCCACCCGCCACCAGGCCGCCTTCGACTACCTCAAGGGCGAGAACAACCACTTCACCATCCACGCGGGCGAGGCCTTCGGCCTGCCGTCGATCTGGGAGGCCCTGCAGTGCTGCGGCGCCGACCGGCTCGGCCACGGCGTGCGGATCGTCGACGACATCACGGTGGGCGAGGACGGCACGGTCGAGCTCGGCCGGCTGGCCGCGTACGTGCGCGACAAGCGCATCCCGCTGGAGATGTGCCCGACCTCCAACATCCAGACCGGCGCCGCCGCCTCGTACGCCGAGCACCCGATCGGGCTGCTCAGCCGGCTGAAGTTCCGGGTCACCGTGAACACCGACAACCGGCTGATGAGCGGCACCAGCATGAGCCGGGAGTTCGGCCACGTGGTGGACGCCTTCGGCTACACCCTGGGCGACCTGGAGTGGTTCACGGTGAACGCGATGAAGTCCGCGTTCCTGCCCTTCGACGAGCGGCTGGCGATGATCAGCGACGTGATCAAGCCGGGCTACGCCGAGCTGAAGGCGGAGTGGCTGTTCAGCGCGGGCACCGGCGGCAACTGAGCCTCCGGGGCGCGGCGCCCCGGCGCGCGCCGGTCGGATGAACTCCAGGCTCCTGCAAGGGGGTTGGTGTTCATCCGACTACTCACTCGGGTGAGTGAACGCCCTTTGGCTCCCGCGTGACCTGCTCACTACGGTGTGCCAGTCATGCCGAAACGTCGCGGCGGCGGTCGCCCGTCCGCCGGTCCCGTGCGCGAAGTCGGCGACCGACGAGGACCCAAAGGGGACCAACCATGAAGCAGGCTCTCAAGGCCGCCGGTACCGCGGCGCTCGGCATCGCCATCGTGGCGGTCGGCGCCGGTGCCGCCTCCGCGGCCGACGGCCAGGCGGCCGGCGGCCTCGGGCTGCCCACCGGCGCGTTGACGAACCCGGCGGTGACCGGTGCGGTCACCGACACCGCCGCCAAGCTGCCCGCCGCCGGCAAGGTGACCGAGACGCTGGGCACCCTCGCCCCGAGCGTCGGCAAGGCCGTCCCCGCCGGGGACACCCCGCTGGCCGGCGTCACCGAGCAGCGCGCCGCCCAGCAGCGCGCCGCGCTCCCGACCATCCCCGGTCTGGACAAGACCCCGATCGGCGGGCTGACCAGCACCCTCCCGGCCATCCCCGGCCTGACCGGCTGAGCCACGGCCCACGGCACGGCGACGGGCCGCCCACCCCGGAGACCCCGGGGCGGGC
>NZ_JBHUAL010000346.1:0-5039 GCF_042789775.1 Kitasatospora sp. NPDC056800
GGCGCGGGAGGCGTGCCCCCGTGCCCGGGCCGGCCCGGTCACCCGTCTGTACGAGGTGGTGTCACTTCTGCTCGCTGAGCGCCTTGTTGAGCAGCACGACGTTGACGCCCTCGTTGCCGAGGAAGCCGAGCGAGCGGCTCTCGGTGTACTTCTCGACCAGTTTGCCCACCGTCTCCACCGGCAGGTCGCGGTGCTTGGCGACCCGCTCGACCTGCTCCTTGGCGTACGCGACGGAGATGTGCGGGTCGAGGCCGGAGCCGGAGGCGGTCAGCGCGTCGGCCGGGACGCTCGCCGGGTCGACGCCGTCGAACGCGGCGACGGCGGCGCGGCGGTCGTTGACGGCCTTCAACAGGTCCTCGCTGTTCGGGCCGAGGTTGCTGGCGCTGGAGGAGGACGCGTCGTAGCCGGTCCCGGCGGCGGAGGGGCGGGGCTGGAACCACTTCGGGTCCGGCTGGGCCTCCTCCTTCGGGTCGTCCGGGTTGGTCTTCGGGAGGTTGAAGCTCTGGCCGATCAGGCTGGAGCCGACCTCCCTGCCGCCGGACGTCACCGGCGAGCCGTTCGCCTTGTCGGAGAAGGCGACCTGGGAGACGCCGGTGATCAGGAGCGGGTAGACGACCCCGAGGATCACGGTGAGCACCAGGAGCGCTCGCAGGGCCGTGAAGTGGGTGCGGAGGATCGTCGGCAGGGGCTTGGACATGGTTTTCTCTCCTTCCCGCTTCAGCTGAGGCCGGGGATGAACTGGACGATCAGGTCGATCAGCTTGATGCCGACGAACGGCACCACCAGGCCGCCGAAGCCGTAGACGCCGATGTTGCGGCGCAGCAGCGAGCTGGCGTCGGACGGGCGGTAGCGCACGCCGCGCAGGGCGAGCGGGATCAGGCCGATGATGACCAGGGCGTTGAAGATGATCGCCGAGGTGATCGCGGACTGCGGGCTGTGCAGGCCCATGATGTTGAGGTGGCTCAGGCCCGGGTAGACCCCGGCGAACATCGCGGGGATGATCGCGAAGTACTTGGCCACGTCGTTGGCGATCGAGAAGGTGGTCAGCGCGCCGCGGGTGATCAGCAGCTGCTTGCCGATCTCCACGATCTCGATCAGCTTGGTCGGGTTGGAGTCCAGGTCGACCATGTTGCCGGCCTCCTTGGCCGCCATGGTCCCGGTGTTCATCGCGACGCCGACGTCGGCCTGGGCGAGCGCGGGGGCGTCGTTGGTGCCGTCGCCGGTCATCGCGACCAGCTTGCCGCCCTCCTGCTCCTTCTTGATCAGGGCCATCTTGTCCTCGGGCGTGGCCTCGGCGAGGAAGTCGTCCACGCCGGCCTCCTCCGCGATCGCCTTGGCGGTCAGCGGGTTGTCGCCCGTGATCATGATGGTCTTGATGCCCATCCGGCGGAGCTCGTCGAAGCGCTCCCGCATGCCCTCCTTGACCACGTCCTTGAGGTGGATGACCCCCAGGACGCGGGCGGGCGCGCTGCCCGTCTTCGCGGCCACGACCAGCGGGGTGCCACCGGCGGCGGAGATCCCGTCGACCAGGGTGGAGACCTCGTCGCCGACCGAACCGCCGTTCCCGGTCACCCAGTTGGAGACGGCGCCGGCGGCGCCCTTGCGGACCTGGTGGACGCCCACCCGTCGCCCACCACCGCCCTTGTCCGAGTCGCTGCGCTCCGCCCCTTCCATTTCCTCGTCCAGGTCGACGCCCGACATCCGGGTCTGGGCGGTGAACGGGACCCAGGTGGCGTGGGTCAGCTCGCCCTGGGCGCGGGCCCGCAGACCGTACTCGGTCTTGGCGAGGACCACGATCGAGCGGCCCTCCGGGGTCTCGTCCGCGAGCGAGGAGAGCTGCGCGGCACTGGCCAGGTCCTCGGTGGAGACGCCCGGGGCGGGCAGGAACTCGGCGGCCTGGCGGTTGCCCAGGGTGATGGTGCCGGTCTTGTCGAGCAGCAGGGTGTTGACGTCTCCGGCGGCCTCGACGGCGCGGCCGGACATCGCCAGCACGTTGCGCTGCACCAGCCGGTCCATGCCGGCGATGCCGATCGCGGAGAGCAGCGCGCCGATGGTGGTCGGGATGAGCGCCACGATCAGGGCGACCAGGACGATCATCGACTGCGGGGCGCCCGCGTAGGTGGCCATCGGCTGGAGCGTGACGACCGCGACCAGGAAGACGATGGTCAGCGAGGCCAGCAGGATGTTGAGCGCGATCTCGTTCGGCGTCTTCTGCCGGGCGGCGCCCTCGACCAGGGCGATCATCCGGTCGATGAACGACTTGCCGGGCTCCGAGGCGATCTTCACCACGATCCGGTCGGACAGCACCTTGGTGCCGCCGGTGACGGCGCTGCGGTCGCCGCCGGACTCCCGGATGACGGGCGCGGACTCGCCGGTGATCGCCGACTCGTCGACGCTCGCGACACCCTCGACCACGTCGCCGTCACCGGGGATGACCTGCCCGGCCTCGACCACCACGTGGTCGCCGAGCCGGAGCGCGGTGCCGGGCACCTCCTCCTCGGCGCCGGTGGCCGGCCAGTCGGTGAGCCGGCGGGCCATGGTGTCGCTCTTGGTCTTGCGCAGGGTGTCGGCCTGCGCCTTGCCGCGGCCCTCGGCGACGGCCTCGGCCAGGTTGGCGAAGATCGTGGTCAGCCAGAGCCAGACGGTGATGGCCCAGGCGAACACGGACGGGTCGGCGATCGCGGCGATGGTGGTGACCACCGAGCCGACCTCGACCACGAACATCACCGGGTTCTTGACCATCACCCGGGGGTCGAGCTTCTTCACCGCGTCCGGCAGGGACGCGAGGATCAGCTTCGGGTCGAGCAGGCCGCTCGACACTCTGTGCGGCGCGGCGGGCTCCGCCTTGTCGGCCGGTGCGGGGTTGAGCGTAGGGGTGGACATCAGGAGGACAGACCTTCCGCGATCGGCCCGAGAGCCAGGGCCGGGAAGTAGGTGAGGCCGACGACGATCAGGATCACGCCCGACAGCAGGCCCACGAACAGCGGCTTGTGGGTGGGCAGGGTGCCCGGGGTGGCCGGGACCGGCTGCTGCTGGGCGAGCGAGCCGGACAGCGCCAGGACGAAGACGATCGGCAGCAGCCGGCCGAAGATCATCGCCAGGCCGAGCGCGGTGTCGTACCAGTCGGTGTTGACGGTGATGCCGCCGAAGGCCGAGCCGTTGTTGTTGGCCGCCGAGGTGAAGGCGTACAGCACCTCGGAGAAGCCGTGGGCGCCCGAGTTGAGCATCCCGGCGCGCTCACCCGGCAGGGCCATCGCCACACCCGTGCCGACCAGCACGATCGTCGGCGTGGTGAGGATGTACAGCGAGGCGAACTTCATCTCCCGGCCGCCGAGCTTCTTGCCCAGGTACTCGGGGGTGCGGCCGACCATCAGGCCCGCGACGAACACCGCGATGACCGCCAGCACGAGCATCCCGTACAGGCCGGAGCCCACACCGCCGGGCGCGATCTCGCCCAGCATCATGTTGAAGACCGTCAGCCCGCCGCCGAACGGCGTGTACGAGTCGTGGAAGGAGTTCACCGCGCCGGTCGAGGTCAGCGTCGTCGAGGCGGCGAACAGCGAGCTCGCGGCGATGCCGAAGCGCTGCTCCTTGCCCTCCATCGCGGCGCCCGCGGCCTGCAGGGCGGCGCCGTGGTGCTGCGACTCGGCGAGGGTCAGCAGGGCCACCGAGGCGGCCCAGAACAGGCCCATCACGGCGACGATCGCGTAGCCCTGGCGGTTGTCCCCCACCATCCGGCCGAAGGTCCGCGGCAGCGCGAACGGGATCAGCAGGATCAGGAAGATCTCGACCAGGTTGGTGAAACCGGTCGGGTTCTCGAACGGGTGCGCCGAGTTGGCGTTGAAGAAGCCGCCGCCGTTGGTACCGAGCAGCTTGATGACCTCCTGGGAGGCCACCGGGCCGCCCGGGATCTTCTGGACCTCGCCGGCCAGCGAGGTCACCTCGTGGAAGCCGTGGAAGTTCTGGATCACGCCGTTGGCGGCCAGCACCAGGGCGAAGACGATCGAGATCGGCAGCAGCAGGCGCAGGTTGATCCGGGTGAGGTCCACCCAGAAGTTGCCGATCCGGTCCGTCCGGTTGCGGGTGAAGCCCCGGATCAGCGCGGCGACGACGGCGATGCCGACGGCCGCGGAGACGAAGTTCTGCACCGCCAGGCCCGCCATCTGCACCAGGTGGCCCATCGCGGACTCGCCGCCGTAGGACTGCCAGTTGGTGTTGGCGACGAACGAGATCGCGGTGTTCCAGGCCTGGTGGCCCTCCATCTGCGGAACACCCAGGTTCAGCAGCAGGTAGCCCTGGAGGCGGATCAGGCCGTAGAGGAAGAGGACGGAGACGGCCGAGAAGGCCAGCACCGAGCGGAGGTACGACGGCCAGCGCTGGTCCGCGTCGCCGTCGACGCCGATCAGCTTGTAGATGCCGCGCTCGACTCTGAGGTGCTTGGCGGAGGTGAGGAGCTTGGCGATGTAGTCGCCGAGGGGGCGGTAGCACAGGGCCAGCGCGCCGACGAGGGCGATGACCTGGAGCCAGCCCGCGAGAGTGGATCCCATGTCAGAACTTCTCCGGGAAGATCAGCGCCACGACGAGATAGCCGACGAGCGCGACGGCCACGACCAGACCAGCGATGTTCTCGGCGCTCACAGCTTCTCCACCCCCCGCGCGATCAGGGCGATGACGGCGAACACGGCGACCGTGACACCGACGTAGATGAGATCGGACATGGGCTCCACCAGAGTGGTTCGGGAGATGCCGCGACCTGGGCCGAAGGGGCTCGCGCGGCGCCGGCGGACGACCGGCAGATGCAGCAAACCAGCCGTCAGCGGCGCGTTATGGGGCCCTGACGCCCTCCATACGGGTGACAGCGCGACGTTGACGCGGCCTTGACGGGCGCTTCACCGGACCGAGACCGTCGTGATCGGGCCGAGACACGGCGGCGGGCCGGGGGCGCGTTCGGCGGCGGGCCGGGGGCGCGTTCGGCGGCGGGCCGCCGGGGGCACGCCCGGGTACGGAACGGCCCCGGACGGCGGGCTGCCGTCCGGGGC
>NZ_JBHUAL010000347.1:0-5026 GCF_042789775.1 Kitasatospora sp. NPDC056800
GGAAGTCGGGTGGGGCGACTTCCCGCGCGCCGGTGAGGGGGTCAGGGGGTCGTGACGGCGTAGAAGGCGACGGCGGCGGCGGCGCCGACGTTGAGGGAGTCGATGCCGTGGGCCATCGGGATGCGGACGGGGTGGTGGGCGGCGGCGATGGCGCGGGGGGTGAGGCCGTCGCCCTCGGCGCCGAGCATGAGGGCGGCCTTGGGGAGGCTGTGCGGGGCGAGGGTGTGGAGGTCGACGGCGGTGTCGGCGGGGGTGAGGGCGAGCAGGGTGAAGCCGGCCTCGCGGACGGTGTCCAGGGCGGCGGGCCAGGGGTCGAGGCGGGCGTACGGGACGGCGAAGACCGCGCCCATGGAGACCTTGACGGCGCGCCGGTAGAGCGGGTCGGCGCAGTCGGGCGAGAGCAGGACGGCGTCCATGCCGAGGGCGGCGGCGCTGCGGAAGATGGCGCCGAGGTTGGTGTGGTCGACCAGGCCTTCCAGGACGGCGACCCGGCGGGCGCCGGCGAGCACCTCGGCGGCGTCCGGAAGGGGCTTGCGCTCCATCGAGGCGAGGGCGCCGCGGTGCACGTGGTAGCCGGTGACGGCTTCGGCGAGGGCGGGCTCGACCACGTGGACGGGGGCGTCGGCCTCGGCGATGACGTCGCCCATCACCTCCAGCCACTTGGAGGTGAGCAGCATCGACCGCATCCGGTAGCCGGCGGCGAGGGCGCGGCGGATGACCTTCTCCCCCTCGGCGATGAAGAGGCCCTCGGCGGGTTCGCGGCGGCGGCGCAGCTCGACGTCGGTGAGGCCGGTGTAGTCGGCGAGGCGGGGGTCGGCCGGGTCGGTGATGGTGCGGGGTTCGGACACCCTGCGATCTTGCCAAGCCCGGGCGGGGAAGGCCAAACGGCGGAGGGGGCGGGTGGTCCCCGGCTGGCCGTAGTGCAAATATGACCGTATGGCCCGAAATCCGGGCCGATCCTGGGCTCCGTCGGCCTCTGGCGCCACTGGCTCCGCCGGCTCCCCCGGTGGGCGCCCACACGGTCGGCCGCAGCTGCCGCACGCGAAGCCGCGGTGGCCCGTGTGGCACCGGTCGGTGGCGGGGCAGGTGTTCGCGCTCCAGATCCTGGTCGTGCTGCTGCTGGTGGTGGCGGCCGCGGTGGCGCTGGTGGTGCAGTCGCGCAACGACGCCGAGCACGAGGCGCGCAACCGTTCGGTGGCGGTGGCGCAGACCTTCGCCAGTTCGCCGGGCATCGTCGACGCGCTGCGCTCCCCCGACCCGACGGCCGTCCTGCAGCCGAGGGCGCAGTCCGCGCGGGTCGCCGCGGGCGTGGACTTCATCGTCGTGCTGAACAACCAGGGCATCCGCTACACCCACCCGAACCCGGCGCTGATCGGCCGGAAGTTCGTCGGCACCTACGAGCCCGCGCTGCACGGGCAGGTGGTGACCCAGCGCGTCTCGGGCACGCTCGGCTCGCTGGTGCAGGCGGTGGTCCCGGTGTACGCGCCGGACGGTTCGGTGGTCGGGCTGGTCTCGGCGGGCGTGACGCTGAAGAGCGTCAGCAGCGCCAGCGAGCGCCAGCTGCCGGTGGTGCTGGGCGCGGCGGCGGCCGCGGTGGGGCTGGCCACGCTCGGGACGGCGCTGGTCAGCCGTCGGCTGCGGCGCCAGACGCACGGGCTGGGCCCGGTCGAGATGACCAGGATGTACGAGCATCACGCGGCGGTGCTGCACGCGGTGCGCGAGGGCGTGATGATCCTCGGCGGGGACGGCCGGCTGCTGCTCTGCAACGACGAGGCGCGCCGGCTGCTGGACCTTCCGCCGGACGCCGAGGGCCGCCCGGTGGCCGGGCTGGGCCTGGAGCAGCGGCCGCTGGACCTGCTGACCGCCGAGCGCCCGGTGACCGACGAGGTGGTGCTGTCCGGGGAGCGGCTGCTGGCGGTGAACGTCCGGCTGATCGACCAGCCGGGCGGCCCGCCCGGCCGGGTCGCCACGCTGCGCGACTCCACGGAGCTGGCGGCGCTGTCCGGCCGGGCGGAGCGCGCGCAGCGGCGGCTGCGGCTGCTGTACGACGCCGGGGTGACGGTGGGCAGCACGCTGGACGTGACGCGGACGGCGGAGGAGCTGGCGCAGGTCACGGTGCCGCGGTTCGCGGACTTCGTCACGGTGGACCTGGCGGACCAGGTGCTGACCGGCGAGGAGCCGCCGCCGGGCCCTTCACTGGGGCGGATGCGCCGTACGGCGGTGACGGGCGTACGGGACGACGCGCCGTTCTACCCGGTCGGCACGGTGCTGGACGTGGTGCCCGAGACCCCGCTGGCCGGGGCGCTGCACAGCGGGGAGCCGGCCATCGAGCCGCGGCTGGCGGAGGCCGGCCGGTGGCGGGAGCAGGACCCGGAGCGGTCGGCGCGGGTGCTGGCGTACGGGGTGCACTCGCTGGTGCGGGTGCCGCTGCGGGCGCGCGGGGTGCTGCTGGGGGTGGCCCGGTTCTGGCGGGCGCAGCGGGCGGAGCCGTTCGAGGCGGAGGACCTGGCACTGGCCGAGGAGCTGGTGGCGCACGCGGCGGTGTGCATCGACAACGCCCGCCGCTACACCCGGGAGCACGCGATGGCGGTGACGCTCCAGCACAGCCTGCTGCCGCGCAAGCTGCCGGAGCAGACGGCGCTGGACGTGGCGCACCGTTACCTGCCGGCCCAGGCCGGGGTGGGCGGGGACTGGTTCGACGTGATCCCGCTGCCGGGCGCGCGGGTGGCGCTGGTGGTCGGGGACGTGGTGGGGCAGGGGCTGCACGCGGCGGCGACGATGGGCCGGCTGCGGACGGCGATCCACAACTTCTCGACCCTGGACCTGCCGCCGGACGAGCTGCTGGGGCACCTGGACGAGCTGGTGAGCCGGATCGACCAGGACGAGGCGGCGGGCGGGGAGCGCGCCGGGGTGGCCGGGGCGACCTGCCTGTACGCGATCTACGACCCGGTGTCGCGGCGCTGCACCCTGGCCACGGCCGGGCACCCGCCGCCGGCGGTGGTGGACCCGCAGGGCCGGGTGGTGTTCCCGGAGCTGCCGACCGGGCCGCCGCTGGGGCTGGGGGTGCTGCCGTTCGAGAACGCCGAGCTGGAGCTGGCCGAGGGCAGCCGGCTGGTGCTGTACACGGACGGGCTGGTGGAGGACCGGCAGCGGGACATCGACGAGGGGCTGGAGCTGTTGCGGGCGGCGCTGGCCGGGCCGCCGCGCACGCCCGAGCAGACCTGCGCGGACGTGCTCGGGGCGATGCTGCCGGAGCACCCGCAGGACGACATCGCGCTGCTGGTGGCGCGGACCAGGGTGCTGGCGCCGGAGCAGGTGGCGCAGTGGGAGGTGCCCTCCGACCCGGCGGCGGTGCGCGAGGTCCGGGCCGCGGTGGCGGAGCGGCTGACGGCCTGGGGGCTGGCGGAGGCGGCGTTCGTCACCGAGCTGATCCTGAGCGAGCTGGTGACCAACGCGATCCGGTACGGCTCCGGGCCGATCCGGGTGCGGCTGCTGCGGGACCGTTCGCTGATCTGCGAGGTGTCGGACGGCAGCAGCACCTCGCCGCACCTGCGGTACGCGGCGACCGAGGACGAGGGCGGGCGCGGGCTGTTCCTGGTCGCGCAGTTCGCGGACCGCTGGGGGACGCGTTACACGGCGACCGGGAAGGTCATCTGGACGGAGCAGCCGCTGGAGTAGGAAGTCGGCCGGGCCGACTTCCCACTCCCCCCGCGGGCCTACCGCTGGAAGGCGGCCGCCAGCACGTTGACGACGTCGCCGATGACGATGACCGCCGGGGGCTTGACCCCCTCGGCCTCGACCACCGCGGCGACGGTTCCGAGGGTGGCGTCCACCCGGCGCTGGGCGGCGGTGGTGCCCTCCTGGACGATGGCGACGGAAGTGTCCGCCGGCCGGCCGTACTCGACCAGCCGGGCGGCGATCGCGCCGATCTTGTCCACGGCCATCAGCAGCACCAGGGTGCCGCTCATCCGCGCGGCGGCCTCCCAGTTGGTGAGCGAGCGCTCGTCGTCCGGGCCGACGTGGCCGGAGATGACGGTGAACTCGTGGGTCATGCCGCGGTGGGTGACGGGCACGCCGGCCGCGGCGGGGACGCTGATCGAGCTGGAGATCCCGGGCACCACGGTGACCGGCAGCCCGGCCTCCGCGCAGGCCAGCAGCTCCTCGCCGCCGCGGCCGAAGACGTACGGGTCGCCGCCCTTGAGCCGGACCACGAACTTGCCGGCCTTGGCGTGCTCGACCAGGGTGCGGTTGATCGCCTCCTGGGCCATGAACCGGCCGTACGGGATCTTGGAGGCGTCGATCACCTCGACGTGCTCGGGCAGTTCGGCGAGCAGCTCGCGCGGGGCGAGGCGGTCGGTGACGACCACGTCGGCGTCGGCGAGCAGCCGGCGGCCGCGCACGGTGATCAGGTCCGGGTCGCCGGGGCCGCCGCCGACCAGGGCCACGCCGGCCCCGTGCGAGCGGTACTGACGGGCGGCCAGCGAGCCGTCCCGCAGGCCGTCCACGATGGCGTCGCGCAGGGCGGCGGAGTGGCGCGGGTCGCCGGTGAGGACGGCCACGGTGGCGCCCGCGTCGCGGCCGCTGGCCGGGGTCCAGGCGGTGGCCGCGGCGGCGTCGTCGCTGCGGGAGCAGAACACCCGCTCGCGCTCGGCCTCCGCGCTGACCGCCGCGTTGACGGCCGGGTCGTCGGTGGCCACCAGGGCGTACCAGGTGTCGGCGAGGTCGCCGTCCCGGTACGGGCGGGCGTGCCAGGTGAGCTCGCCGGCATCGGCCATGGCCTGGACGGCCGGGGTGGTGGCGGGCGCCACCAGGTGCAGGTCGGCGCCGGAGGCGATCAGGGCGGGCAGCCGCCGCTGGGCGACCTGGCCGCCGCCGACCACGACGACGCGGCGGCCGGCCAGCAGCAGGCCCACCGGGTAGGGGGTACGGCCCTCGGTGCTCGGGTGCGGGGTGGGCGCGGTCATCGGCGGTGCTCCTGATCGGGGATGAGGGTGTGGGGACGGTACGGCACGTCACCGCTCCGCGG
>NZ_JBHUAL010000348.1:0-4891 GCF_042789775.1 Kitasatospora sp. NPDC056800
CGTGAACACTGGAGAAGGCGGCGCGATCATATGTATGAACAGGCGTGCACGCCGGGCACCACCAGACCGGACCGGCATCCGGCCGGGACCTGATCGACCACGGGGAGCTCGCGGCCATGGCAGAACTCGGCACCACCCTCAACGGCCAGCACCAGTCCACGCAGGGCCAGCACCACCACGTCACCGCGCAGGGCCAGCACGGCACCACCCAGGGTCAGCACACCGCCGGCCATGGGCCGCACACCACCGGCCAGGGCCAGCACGGCACCGCCCACCGCCCGTCGGCGGCTGGCCGGCTGCCGTCCGTGCTGATCGCCACCCGGCACGGGGAGTCCACCGCCAACGTCGAGTTCCAGCTGGCCGAGGCCGCCGGAGCGCTCAGCGTCCCGATCAGCTGCCGCGACGCCGACATCCCGCTGTCGCTGCAGGGCCGCCAGCAGGCCCAGGCGCTCGGCCACTGGTGGGCCGGCCTGCCCAGCGCCGACCGCCCGCGCAGCGTTTGGTGCTCGCCGTACGTGCGCACCGCCGAGACCGCCCGGATCGCGCTCGCCCAGGCCGCCGGGCTCGGCTCCGTCCCGGTCACCCTCGCCGTCCGGTACGACGAGCGGCTGCGCGACCGCGAACTCGGCGTCCTGGAGATGCTGCCGAAGGCCGCGATCGAGGCCAAGCACCCGGAGGAGGCGGCCCGGCGGCGCAAGATGGGCGAGCTGTACTACCGCCCGCCGGGCGGCGAGTCCTGGGCCGACGTCGCCCTGCGGGTGCGCAGCCTGCTGCGGGACCTCTGCGAGGAGGAGGCCGGACGGCCCGTCCTGCTGGTCGCGCACGACTGCACGGTGCTGATGCTCCGCTACGCGCTGGACCGGCTCACCGAGGACCAGCTCACCGCGCTCGGGCCGGTGCACAACTGCTCCACCAGCCTCTGGCGGGCCCAGGACGGGCGGCTGCGGCCGGACGGCTGGAACGGCGTCGGGCACCTGACGGCCGGGACGGACTGACGGCCGGCGGGACCTGCTGGTGCGAGCCTGCGGCCCCTCAGCCCGCCTTCGGGTCCGGGTCCAGGTCCGGGTCGGCGAAGCAACGTCGGTAGGCCAGCGGCGTGGTGCCCAGCCGGCGGCCGAAGTGGTGCCGCAGCGCGGCCGCGTTGCCGAAGCCGCAGCGGGCGGCGATCGCGTCCACCGGCTCGGTGGTGGACTCCAGCAGCCGCTGGGCGAGCAGCACCCGCTGCCCGACCAGCCAGCGGTGCGGGGTGGTGCCGGTCTCCTGCTGGAAGCGGCGGGCGAAGGTGCGCGGCGACATGTGCGCCCGGGCGGCCAGCTGCTCGACGGTGGCCTCCTCGGCCAGGTGGTGGCGCATCCAGTCCAGCAGCGGGGCCAGCGAGTCGCCGGCGGCCTCCGGCAGCGGCCGGTTCACGAACTGGGCCTGCCCGCCCTCCCGGTGCGGTGCCACCACCATCCGGCGGGCGATCTCCCGGGCCACCTCGGCGCCCTGCACCTTGCGCACCAGGTGCAGACAGGCGTCGATGCCGGCCGCCGTCCCGGCCGAGGTGATCACCGGGTCGTCGTCCACGTACAGCACGTCCGGCTCGACCGTGGTCAGCGGGAAGCGCTCGGCCAGCTCCTCGCCGTGCCGCCAGTGCGTGGCGGCACGACGGCCGTCCAGCAGCCCGGCGGCGCCCAGCACGAAGGCGCCGCTGCAGATGGACAGCACCCGGCCGCCGCCCTCGACCACCCCGCGCAGCGCCGCCAGCAGCGGCTCCGGGTAGCCGGGGCGGATGCTCGCCGCGGTGACCACGGCGAGGTCCGCACCGGCGAGGCGCTCGGGACCGTACGGGACGTCCACCGCGAAGCCGGAGTGGGTGGCGTGCGGCCCCGGCCGGGCCCCGGCGATCGCGAAGTCGTAGCCCGGCAGCCCGTCGGCGGTGCGGTCCAGGCCGAACACCTCGCAGGCCACACCCAGTTCGAAGGGGTGGACCTCCTCCAGCACCACCGCGACCACGTTCTTCAGCATGCCCACCAGGATGCCCCCGGCGCCCGCCCCGGCGGAAGGAAGGGGACGGCGGGAGGATGGCAGGATTTCGAGGTGATCGGTCGTTCCTGCCACTCGTGGCCGCGGCGCCGCCCGGCCACAGTGGTGCCCATGGACAGCGACACCCTCATCGGCTCACTCGCGATGACCGCGGCCGTCGGCGGTTTCGGCCTGCTCGGCCTGCTGATCGGCCGCGAGACCTCCCACGGCCCGGCGGCCGGCCGCGACAACTACCACCGCCCGGGCGGCTACCCGGCCGACCCGGCCCGCCCCGACCGGCTGCACGGCACCGCCGACCCGGCCGCGAAGGCGGCCCCGTCGAGCGCTTCGACCCGTTCGACCCCGGAGGACCGTCCCGACCAGGGCTCCGGCACACTGGCCGCATGGACTTCCTCATCCGCCAGGCCCTCCCGGAGGACCTCGCCGACGCCGGCCGGATCACCGTCGAGGCCTTCGTCGGCGACGGCTTCACCAACCCCACGAGCAGCTACGTCGACCTGCTGCGCGACGCCGAGCGACGGGCCCGCGAGGCCGAACTCCTGGTCGCCGTCGACACGGCCGGAGCCGGGGTCCTCGGCTGCGTGACCTACGCGGTCGGCGGCACCGAGTGGGCGGACATCGCCACCCCGCGGGAGGGCGAGATACGGATGCTCGCCACCGCCGCCGCCTCCCGCGGCCGCGGCGTCGGCGAGGCCCTGGTCCGCGCCACCGTCACCCGCAGCCGCGAACTCGGCCTGGCCGGCATGGCCTTCTCCACCCGCCCGGAGATGACCACCGCCCACCGCGTCTACGAGCGCATCGGCTTCCGGCGCACCCCCGAACGCGACTGGGCCCCGTACCCGGGGATGGACCTGATGGTCTACACCATGGCCTTCTGACGACCGGCCCGGGCGCCCGTCACGGCTTCTTGTCGTACCCGGGCGCCACGTAGACGGTGTACCGGCCGTGCTTCCCGCTCGTCACCACGGTGACCACCCGGTACCCGGAGGCCTTCAGGGTGGGCTGGATCGCCTTGTCGATGGCCCCGGTCTGGGTGAAGTCCAGGACCACGACCTTCCACTCGTGGGCCTGGATGCCGGCCTGGATCGCGGGCACCCCGTTCTGCATCTCGCCGGTGGCCGGGTCCCGTCGGAAGACGGCCACCAGGTCGTGCCACTGCTGCCAGGTGGTCTGCTTGCGCAGGTAGTACGCGGGGACGTTGTAGTTCTCGACCAGGTACCGGTCGTCGCCCTTGACGATGTACGGCTCCAGGGCGGCGACGAACTCCTTCGAGTTCGACCACTCGCCGTACATCTCCCGGCCCTGGGCCGCGCCCACCCAGGCGAGCGGGCCGACCACCAGGGCGGCCGCCGCCACCCCGGCCACCAGGTGCAGACGGCCCTTCAGCCACAGCGCCGTACGGGCCAGCACCAGGCCCACCACGATGCAGGAGAACCAGGCGCCGAAGTCGACGTGCTTCTGCAGCGACAGCCAGGTGTGGATGCGGATCTGGTTCACCGGCGCCATCAGCCCGGCCAGCAGCAGCAACAGCGCCAGCCAGAACTCGGGCCAGGCCTCGCCGCCGCGCCGCCGCGCCCGCACCAGCTGCACCAGCACCCCGGCCAGCGCGACCACCAGCAGCGGACCCACCCAGCGGGCGGCCTCCGAGGCCACGTAGGAGTACGAGTCGTGGCCCGGGGCGCGCTTGAGCGTGGTGTGGTTGAAGCCGTTGACGTACTTCTCGCCGGCCGCCAGCGCCGCCGCGCCGACCGCCACCACGAAGGTGAGCAGCACCAGCAGCCCGCGCCGCCAGGCCTCCCAGCTGCGCAGCGACCCGCGCGGCCCGGCCAGCACCGCGATGCCGCACACCACCGGCACCCACAGCAGCGCGGCGTACTTGGTGGCGCCGGCCAGGGCCAGCAGCAGCCCGGAGGCGACCAGGCTCGGGTACCCGCCGCCCGTGGTCAGCCGCACCGCGAAGTACCCGGCCCAGGCGAGGACCGCCAGCGCCATCGCGTCGTAGGTGGCCAGGCCGCCGAGGAACTGGGTGGGGCCGAGCGCGACGAAGGCCGCCGCCGCGCAGAACGCCGCGAGCGAGCCGTGCAGCCGACGGGTGGCCAGGTGGACGGCCGTGGTGGCGGAGAGCATGAACGCCAGGCTCAGCAGCCGGGCGCCGTTCAGCCCGCCGACGAAGTCCGCGACGGCCACCACCACCGGGTAGATCAGCGGGGAGCCGGAGAAGAAGGTCTCGTACGTCGACACCGGGGTGCCGTGCCGCAGGTGCGCGATCTCCTGGTAGCCCGCGTAGATGTAGGTGCCCTCGTCGATGAAGGCGGTGTTGCTGAGGATCAGGTGGTACGAGAGCGCCGCCTGGACCAGCAGCACGGCCAGCAGCGGCAGCCAGTCCGCCCGCAGCACCGGCCGGGCCGGGTGCGGCACCCGGGGCGGCCCGGGCCTGCGGCGGCGCCGGTCGGCCGGGGAGGCCGGCGTCGGCCCGGGGCCCGTCCGGCCGCGCTCGCCGAGGGCCACCCCGCCCGGCCGGGCTCCGCCGAGGACGGGCTTGCGGGTGGACTCGGGCCGGATCCAGCGGCCGTCCGCGCTCATCAGTACTGCTCCTCATCTGGGACTTCGCATCCGGACGCGCCGTGGAGCGCGCGCCCCGGGGCGCGCTTCGGCCGCCGCCCCACACTGCCGGGGGCGGCGGCCGGACGTTCACGGGGGCCGGTCGGCCCCGCGGCGGATCCCGCGGGACCCGCCCCTGGCGGTGCTAGGGCCTGTCTTCGAACTCGCGTCTGCGGGGCGGCGTTGGGGCACGCACCTCGCCGCGTTGTCGTCGGTCGCCAATGCTCCGCAGTGGCTCCCTCCTCCGCCTTGCGATGCACGCACC
>NZ_JBHUAL010000349.1:0-4837 GCF_042789775.1 Kitasatospora sp. NPDC056800
GTTGGGTGACGCGATATGCGCGATCCCGGGTGCTTATGCGCGCCGTAACACGTTCACCCTTGGTGACGCCGCCGTCCCCCCCAGTGGTCTACAGGGGGGGGCGGGGGGCGTCACGTTCGCCCCTGCCAGCGCGACCCGCCCCTACTCCTCCTCGTCGAGCCTGGCGAGCCGGGTCGTCACATCGTCGGCGAAGCGGGCGAGGAGCCGGACGAGGTCGTCTCGGTCCTGCCGGGGCCAGTCGCCGAGGGCGTCGGTGAACCAGCCGAGCAGGAAGGCGAGGTAGCGGTTGACGGCCTCGGCGCCGGCCTCGGTGGGTTCGATGAGGCGGGCCCGGGCGTCGTACGGGTCGGGGATGCGGCGGGCGAGGCCGTGCTTCTCCAGGATCTGGACCTGGCGGGTGATGTGCGGGCCGACGACCTGCATGCGGTCGGCGATCTCGCCGATCCGCAGGGGTCCGTCGGCCGTGCGCAGGGTGACGAGCACGCCCACCGCGGGCCGGTCGCGCCCCAGGCCCGCCTCCTCGACGGCGCGTTCGACGAGGCGGCCCCGGGTGAGGGCGGCGCTGAGCCGGGAGATCCGGGTCAGCGCGGCGAGGAGGTCGGGCCGCGGCTCCCCCGGTTCGCGGGCCTCGGGGGAATCGGAAGCCTTGACGGAGTCGGGCGCCTCGGGGAACCCGGGGGTCTCGGCGGGCTCAGGAGCCTCGGCGGGCATGGCACCTCCATTTGCATACCTAAGTTAGGTATCTGTATTGTGGGGGGTGGCCACCGCCCGCGAGGGCGACGTGTGACCTCCATAAAGATACCTGAGGTACGTATCTTTCCGCTCGTCCAGGTGCGTACCACCGACGTGCCGGCGGCGATGCCCGCCGGGAAGGAAGTGAGAGGCCATGAACACCGTGTCACGCCCCGCCCGTCGCGTCCTCGTCTCCGGGGCCAGCATCGCGGGCCCCGCGCTCGCGTACTGGCTCGACCGGTACGGATTCGAGGTGACCGTCGTCGAGAAGGCCGCCGCCGTGCGCGGGGGCGGCTACGCCATCGACGTCCGCGGGCCCGCCCGCGAGGTCGTGGAGCGCATGGGGCTGCTGCCGCGCCTGCGCGCCGCCCACGTCGACAGCCAGCGAATCACCTTCGTCGATTCCGTCGGGCGGACCGTCGGCTCGCTGCGCCCGGAACAGCTGACCGGCGGCGCGGCCGGCCACGACCTGGAGGTCCGGCGCGGCGACCTGGCCGACGCCCTCCAGGAGCCGCTGCGCGGCCGGGTCGAGTTCCTCTTCGAGGACTCGATCGCCGCACTGGAGGACGACGGGGAGGCCGTCCACGTGCGGTTCGACAGCGGCGCCAGCCGCAGCTTCGACCTCGTGGTCGGCGCGGACGGCCTGCACTCGAACACCCGCCGGCTGGTTCTCGGCCCCGAGGAGGCCTTCCACCGCTACCTCGGGCACGTCTTCGCCGGCTTCACGCTCCCGAACGAGTTCGGCCTCGTCCGCGAGGCCGTCGTCTGGAACGACGTCGGGCGCGGCGCGGTCCTCAACGCGCACGAACCGGCCGACCGGCTCCACGGCTTCCTCACCTTCACCCGCGACGACCCGCCCTTCGAGGCCTTCCGCGATCCGCGGGCCCAGCGCGAGCTGGTCGCCGCGCGGTTCCCGGAGCGGGTCTGGCACCTGCCGCGCCTGGTGGCGGCGATGCGGGACGCCGAGGACCTCTTCTTCGACGTCGTCAGCCAGATCCACCTGCCCAGCTGGTCGCGCGGGCGGGTGGTCCTCGCGGGCGACGCCGCGCACGCCACGTCGTTCCTGTCCGGCCAGGGGTCCAGCCTCGCCCTGGTCGGCGCGTACGTCCTGGCCGGCGAACTGGCCGCGCGCTCCGACCACACCGCCGCCTTCGCGGCCTACGAGCGCCGGATGCGCCCCTTCGCCGAGCGCAACCAGGCGCTGGCCACCGGAGGCGGCACGTCGGTGGCGCCGAGGACACGGGAGCAGTTGGAGGCCCGCAACGCCGTGGTGCGCGATCCGGAATCCGCCGCGAGCGAGCTGGCGACGCCGAGTGCCCGGACGGCCCGGGCCGCCCACTCGGACCTGCGGCTGCCGGACTACGCCGGACGGCTGTGACGGTCAGGACGATCGGGCGACGGACCACCGGTGCCGGCCTCCCCAGAAACGGGGAGACCGGCACCGTCGGCCTCGGCCGTTACGGCAGCGGGATGCGCACCACCTGCGGGTCGTGGTCGCTGAGCTGCGTGCTGAACTCGCTGTTGATGTGCACGATGTCGTAGCTGTACGACGTGGCCGCGAGCGCGCCGGAGATCAGGATGTGGTCCAGCACCTGCGAGTTGCCCTCGTACACGTAGGTGTAGCGCTCGGGCAGCGGCAGGGTGCGCGGCAGGTCGGTGAGCGAGCCGCCGGCGGTGAGGATGTCGGCGGTCTGCGAGAACTCGAAGTCGTTGAGGTCGCCGAGCACGATGACCGAGGCGTTCGGGTCCACGGCCAGGATCTGGTCGGTGAAGCCCTTCACCGCGGTCGCCTGGGCGTGACGCTGGGTCTCCGAGGGGTGGGCCGGCGGCTGGTAGCGGCCGAAGAGGGGCTGGTCGCCGCCCTTGGAGTTGAAGTGGTTGGCGATCACGAAGACCGGCTTGCCGTTCCAGCGGAACTCGCCGGCCAGCGGCTTGCGGCTGGAGTTGAACGCCGGGTTGGTCGGGTCGATCCGCCCGGGCGAGTAGGCCAGCTGCGGTGTGCCGCCCGCGTTCACCACGGAGTCGGCGGTGGTGGATCCGGCGCCGGGGCGGTCGGTGAAGGAGAGGCCGCGGTCGGTGCGGAACAGGAACACCTGGCGGATGTTGCCGCCGGGCTGCCCGCCGTCCTGGCCGTCCACCGGGTCGATCTCGCGGTAGGAGTAGGAGGGGCCGCCGGCCGCGGTGATGGCCGCGGTGAGCTTGGCCAGGGTCTGGGTGGCGCTGACCGTGCCGTCGTCGGTGGCGCCGCTGTTGTCCTGGATCTCCTCGAGGGCGACCAGGTCGGGCGAGCGCAGGTTGGTCACGATGCCCGCCGCGAGGCCGTCGAACTTGCTCTGCGGGTCGGAGGGGGCGAGGTTCTCCACGTTGAAGGTGGCCGCGGCGAGCTGCCCGGCCGTCGGCGCGGCGGTGGTCTCGGGCGCGATGCCGCCGGAGGTGACCGCCGGGGTCGCGGTGACCTGGAGGGTGAAGTTGCCGAAGGCGTAGTCGAGCACGCCGACGGTGGCGCCGGTCAGGGTGTCGCCGACGTTGGCGGTCGGGGTGGGCGCGAGCGCCTTCCCGAGGACGACCCGCTCCGGGTTGCCGTCGTTCGCCTGGAGCAGGATGCCGCCCCGGTTGGTGCGGGTGGTGCTGCCCGGCGGGACGACGGCGAGCTCGCCGTACTTGTTGGTCGGGCCGACCACGGCCGCGTTGTCGATCTCGACCCGCATGCCCTCCAGCGACCTCCAGAAGTCCAGGCCGTCGGTGCCGGGCTGGAAGTTCCCGGCCGCCTCGACGTCGCCGGAGGTGACGCTGGAGATGACCGCGGACGGGGGCACCCGCTCGCCCTGGCCGACCACGGTGGCGGCGGGCAGCGCGACGTTGTGGGCGACCACCGTGACGGTGGGCGCGGTCAGTTCGGTGATCGACAGGTTGGTGGTACCGCCGGTGCCGCCGGGGCGGTACTGGGTGACGGTGGCGTTCACCGTCACCGAGTCGCCGACCGCGACCGAGGGCGCGCCGGCGGTGTAGACGTAGATGCCCTCGCTGGTGCCGGGGTCGTTGTCGGGCTGCGGGTCCTGGTACCAGAAGCCGTTGGGGCCGACGGCCGTCACCACACCGGGCACGGCGCTGACCGCGCTGCCCGCCAGCGGGGAGGTGCGGGCGGCGCCCTGGATGTCGTGGATGCGGGTGCCGGCGGGGTTGCCGCCGGTGCCGGTGGAGGAGGAGTTGCGCGGCACGGGCGCGGTGATCGCGAAGTCCGCCGCGTTGTTGTCGGTGTCGGTGGCGCCGCCGCCGGTGCGCAGGGCGGCGGTGGAGTTCGACAGGTTGCCGGTCGGCGTCCCCTCGGCGGAGCTCGCGCCGCTGCCGTAGCCGACCAGGTCCTTCACCCCGGACTGGCTCGCGCAGCCCGAAGTGCAGGTCAGCGCCGTGCCGTTGGTGACGAGGGCGACCTTGCCGGAGGTCGCGGACATGGCGATCGTGCCGGTGGCGTCCGGCGTCGGCAGCGCGGCGCCCGTACCGGCTCCGGCGGCCTCCTGGACGAGGAAGTAGCGTCCGGGCGCGATCGTCCCGGAGAGGGTGGTCCGCGACCAGCTCCCCCCGGCGGCCGAGGCGTACTGCACCGTCCAGCCGGTGACGGACACCGGCGCGGTGCCGCGGTTGTACAGCTCGACGAAGTCGTTGGTGTACGGGGCGCCGGAGTTGCCGCCACCGCCGTACACCTGGCTGATCACGATGTCGGGCGACGCGGCCTGCGCCACGCCGCCGGGCAGCGCCACCAGCGCCGCCACCACGGCCGCGGCGGAGGCCGCCGCGAGCGTCCGGCGCCGGAACCGCGGCGCTCTCGGGTTGATCCGGGGGTTCGGGGTGCTCCGCATGAGGCTGACTCCTGACCACCGTCCGGGCGCGCGGCCCGGCGGTTGTGACCACGGATGGGAAAGTGGGGCGCTGAGGTTCTAGCAGTGCCACCAGATCCCTACCGGTCGCGTCGGGCAACGGCCAGACGTACGGCGGAAGAACGTTTCTACGCGCGACAAGTGGGAGACTCTGCTCCGGATCCAGGCGGTCAACTGCCGCCTTTTGAACGTTTGTTGATTCACCGAAACAACAGGAACAGCACGGAGGC
>NZ_JBHUAL010000350.1:0-4732 GCF_042789775.1 Kitasatospora sp. NPDC056800
CCCGGGGCGCGGGGCCGCGGCGGGCACTCCCCCCGCGCCGCCGGGGGGCGCCCCCCCCCCCCCCCGCCCGCCCCGCGGGGGGCGGCGCCCACCGCCGGGGCCCCCGACGGCCGTACCCCCACGCGAAGGAGCCCCCGATGACACACCACCCGGCCCCCGCCACACGCCCGCCGGCCCTGCTGCGCGCCGTACGCCACCCCGTCACCCGCTGCCTGATCGCCTGCCTGGCCGCCGCCGTCACGGCGGCCGTCACCGCCGACCCGACCCGTGGCACCCCCGCCCCCTGCCGCCCGGGCCGCTGACCACTCGCGCCCGCACTCGATCCTCCCCGCCTCAAGTACGCTCCTCAGTCGTGGACTTCACCCCCGAAGCACTCGCCGAGCTCGCGCGGGCCGGAGACGCCGCCGCACTGCGGCAGGCTCTGCCCGTAGCCCTGCCCTGGTGCACCGTCCTGCCCGACGGGGACCTCGACACCCTGATCACCGAACTGGTCGACACGGCGCGCGGCGCGGTGGCCCCGGACGACCTCGCCCCGGTGGAGCTCCTGCTCACCCAGTGGCAGCACAGCGCCGAGGTGTACGCGGACCCGGCCCTGCTCGCCGTCCTCACCCGCGAGCCCGAGGCCGACCTCGGGCCCGTCCCGCCGCCCGGGGCGGACCGACGAGCCGCGGACTGACCCGCAGACTGACGCTCGCGGGGCTCAACGGGCCTCCTGCGAACCGCCGTTCGCCTCCGCCACCGCTGCCGCGCGCAGTGCCGCCGCCAGGCGGCGGACCGGGTCGGTGGGCGGCTGCGGGAGGCGGGCCAGCAGGAGGCGCCGCACCTCCTGCGGGCCGCCGCGTACCGGCAGGACGCGTACGCCGGGCGGTGCGGCGGCGGCCATGGCGGGGGAGACGGTGGTCAGCCCGCCGCCGGCCGCCACCAGGTGCAGCTTGGCGAGCCAGTCGCGGGCGGTGTGGGCGATCTCGGGCCGTTCGTCCAGCCCCGGCCACACCCCCATCAGCCGGTCGGCCCCGGCAGACGGCCCGGCGATCCACCGTTGCCCGCGCAGGTCGGCCACGTCGACGTACTCCCCGCGGGCCAGCGGGTGCGCCGCGGGCACGGCCAGGCACAGGGCGCGCTCGGTGAGGGTCTGCAGCACCAGGGGCGGCGACTCGGTGTCCGGGGCGCGGAACGGCGGGGCCGAGGAGAGCAGGGCGAGGTCGATGCCGCCCGCCCGCAGGGCCCGCGCCAGCGTCGCCGTGCCGCCCTCGCGGCTGGTCGCCCGTACTCCCGGGGCGCTGCGCCGCAGCGCGGCGAGGGCCTGCGGGACGAGCGTGGTGCCGGCGGTCGGCACCCAGCCGAGCCGGACCGTCCCGCCCTCCTCGGGCCGGCCGGACAGTTCGCGGGCCGCCGCGTCGATCTCGTCCAGCACGACGGTCGCGTGCCGCATCACCACCCGCCCGGCGGCCGTCACCCGGACGCCCTCGCGGCGCCGTTCCAGCAGCTCCGCGCCCGCGGCCCGTTCGATCGAGGCGATCTGCCGGGACACCGCCGACTGGGTGTACCCCAGCGCCTGCGCGGCCGCCGTGAAGGTGCCCTGCTCGGCCACGGCCCGGAACACCCGCAGCGCGGTCAGCGAGACGTCCGTGAAGTCCATGACGTCTACGCATAGCAGAGGTGCGAGAGTTTCGTTGGACTCATGGAGGCGCCGGTTCCTACCGTGGTCGGTATGAGCGATCCCCGCACCGCCCTCGTCACGGGGGCCAACCAGGGCCTCGGCCGGGCCCTCGCCGAAGGCCTGGCGGCCCGCCTGCGGCCGGCCGACCTGGTCCTGCTCACCGGCCGCAGCGAGCAGCGCGTCACCGAGGCCGCCCACCAGGTCGCGCGGTCGACCGACACCCGCGGCCGCGTCGAAGGGCGGGTCCTGGACGTCACCGACACCGAGGCCCTCGCCCGCCTCGCCGACGAACTCCGGCAGCAGCACGGCGGCGTCGACATCGTCCTGTCCAACGCCGTCGCCCGGCTGCTCCCCGGCGAGTCGCAGTCCGAGCGCGCCGACGAGTTCATCGACGTCTCCAACACCGCCACCCACGCCGTGCTGCGCGACTTCGCCCCGGTGCTGCGCCCCGGCGGCCGACTGCTCGTGGTGGCCAGCAGCCTGGGCACCCTCGGCCACCTGGACCCCCGGCTGCGGCACCTGTTCGACGGCGCGACCCTCGACCAGGTGGAGTACGCCGTCGAGTCCTGGCGCGCCGCGATCCACCACGGCACCGCCGGGGAGGCGGGCTGGCCGCGCTGGCTGAACGTGCCCTCGAAGGTGGCCCAGGTGGCCGCCGTCCGGGCGGTCGCCGCCGAGCGGCGCGAGCGCGACCTCGCCGCCGGCATCCTGATCGCCTCCGTCTGCCCGGGCATGGTCGACACCGCGACCTCGCGCCCCTGGTTCGGCGACTACCGCGAGGCGCGCCCGCCCGCGGTGGCGGCCGCGGACATCCTGGACCTGGTGTTCGCAGAGCCCGTCGACCCGGCCCTGTACGGCGAACTCGTCCGCGCGGGCCGCCCGCTCGACTGGTACGGCGGCACGCCGCCGACCGAGCAGGACCGCCTGCTCGTACCGTGAGGGCGTCGACAACACCCTTTCCCCGAAGAGGAGTTCACCGATGAACGCGATCATTACGCCGTACGGCTTCGCGACCACCGCCGCCGAGGTCGCGCAGGGCGTCGACCTCACCGGCCGCCGCGCCGTGGTGACCGGCGCCGCCTCCGGCCTCGGCACGGAGACCGCCCGGGTGCTGGCCGGCACCGGCGCCGCCGTCACGCTGGCCGTCCGCGACGTGGCGGCCGGGCGGCGGGTCGCCGAGGAGATCACCGCGGCCACCGGCAACCGGGAGGTGCACGTCGGCCGGCTGGACCTCACCGACCTGGCCTCCGTCGCCGCGTTCGCGGAGGCCTGGCAGGGCCCGCTGCACATCCTGGTGAACAACGCCGGCGTGATGGCCTGCCCGGAGCGGTACACCGAGCAGGGCTGGGAGTGGCAGTTCGCCACCAACCACCTGGGGCACTTCGCCCTCGCCACCGGCCTGCACCGCGCGCTCGCCGCCGACGGCGCCGCCCGGATCGTCTCGGTCAGCTCCAGCGCCCACCAGCGGTCGCCGATCGTGTGGGACGACGTCCACTTCGCCTTCCGCCCGTACGACCCGTGGCTCGCCTACGCCCAGTCCAAGACCGCCAACGTCCTGTTCGCGGTCGAGGCGAGCCGCCGCTGGGCCGGCGACGGCATCACCGCCAACGCCCTGATGCCCGGCGCGATCCTCACCAACCTCCAGCGCCACACCGACGGCCAGGGCAGCGGGACCATCCCGCCCGAGCTGATGAAGACGGTCGCCCAGGGAGCGGCGACCTCCGTCCTGCTCGCCGTCTCACCCCTCCTGGACGGCGTCGGCGGCCGCTACTTCGCCGACTGCGACGAGGCCGAGGTGCTCGACCGCCGAGGCGTCCCGCTGCAAGGCGTCGCGCGCTACGCGCTGGACGGCGAGAACGCCCGGAGGCTCTGGGACCTGTCGGAGGAGTCGGTGAAGTCCTCCGGCTGACCGCCGCTCGGACAGCTTTCGAGAGCCGACATGGGACGATCGGCCGGTGACTCGCATCGTGGACCGTGACCGCTCGCTCGAGGAACTTGAGCACGACCGCCGGCCGGCCCCTTCGGGCGGCGAGACCCGGCTCGTGGCGACCGCGCGCGAGCTTCGGCGCCGGCCGATCGGCGGCCTGACCGTCGAAGACCTGCGGCTGCTGATCAGGCAGGACGTCGGCCTTGCCCACCTCCTGCCGCTGGCGGTGGAGGTCCTGCGGGCCGACCCGCTGGCGGCAGGCGACATGTACGAGGGCGATCTGCTGGCCGCCGTGCTCACCAGGGGCGAGGCGGTCTGGCGGGAGCGCCCCGAACTCAGGTGGGAGGTGCGCTCGATCGTCTCGGAGCTGGCCGAGGTGCCGCAGCCTCTGAAACGCGACGTCGAGGGGTTCCTGTCCTGGTAGGACCTGCTCCGCTGTGAGCCGATCATGCCCGCGAAGGTATGGCGCGATAACGGGATTGGTCTTGGAAAAGGCCGGCTCGCGGGTCATAGCGTCGAGGGAGTTCGCGCACGAGTTCACAGCGAAGGGGGACCCAGCATGGGCACCAACGGAAGCAGCAGGTACCTGACGGCCAGGAGGTTCGTCGCCGCCGCGCTGGCCACGGCCGCGATCGGATTCGCCGCCGTGGGCACCGCGGACGCCGACAGCCTGCGGAAGGGACGCGTCGAGGTGCTCGAACTCAAGGTCCAGAACGACCAGTACGAGGTGCTGGACCTCGGCCAGGCCGGGCCGAGCCTGGGCGACATGGACGTCTACTCCGGCGCCACCGTTCAGGGCGGCCGCAGCGTCGGACGCGGGGGCGGATCGTGCCAGGTCGTCCAGCTCCACGGTGGGGAGGTGACGAAGCAGTGCCTCATCACCATGGAGGTCGAGGGCGGCTCCCTGGCGATGCAGTCGCTCTGGACGAAGGGATCGAGTGCCCCGCTCGACATGGCCGTCACCGGCGGTACGGGCGCTTACGCCGGCGCGCATGGAATCGTCCGCTTCTGGGACATCGGCACGCCGGACGAGCGGGCGCGGGCCGAGATCCAGCGCTGATCGGGCCAGGGCTCCGGCCCGTCAAAGGGCAGGTGGCGTGAGGCGGGAAGGTTTGCGCGAGAAGTCGGCCAGGCCGACTTCTCGC
>NZ_JBHUAL010000351.1:0-4715 GCF_042789775.1 Kitasatospora sp. NPDC056800
TTCCGGCTGTCTGTGCGCCGCCAGGGACTCGAACCCCGGACCCGCTGATTAAGAGTCAGCTGCTCTAACCAACTGAGCTAGCGGCGCCTGCTGACGTGGAGAACATTACCTGGTCAGCGGCTGAAACTCACAATCGGCCCGGGGCGGGGAGCCCGGCGCGCTCACATGGTCAGCACCACCTTGCCCCGGACGTGCCCGGAGCCGACCAGCCGGTGGGCCTGGGCGACCCGCTCGATCGGGAACGACTCCTCGACCTCCAGCCGCAGTGCGCCGGCCTCCCAGAGCTTCACCAGCTCGGCCAGCCGCCCGGCCGTCCGCTCGCCCCGCAGCGCCCGGACGCCCAGCCGCTCGGCGCCCGGGTAGTCGACCACGGTGCCGATCCGGTCCCGGTCGGCGACCAGTTCGACGGAGGCCTCCAGGGCGCCCCGCCCGGCGGCGTCGAAGGCCGCGGTCACCCCCTGCGGCGCCGCCGCCCGGACCCGCTCCACCAGCCCCTCGCCGTACGCGACCGGTACCGCGCCCAGTTCCCGCAGGTACGCGTGGTTGCGCTCGCTCGCGGTGCCGACCACGGTGGCGCCCCAGGCGCGGGCCAGCTGGACGGCGACCGTGCCGACCCCGCCCGCGGCGCCGTGGACCAGCACGGTGTCGCCCGGGCCGACGCCCAGCTCGGTGAGCGCCAGGTGCGCGGTCTGGCCGGAGGCGGAGAGCGAGCCGGCCTGCTCCCAGGGCATCCCGGCAGGCTTGGCGACCAGCCGGCCGGCGTCGACCACGACCCGGTCGGCCTGGCAACCCAGCACCCGGAAGCCCAGCACCTCGTCCCCGACCCGCCAGTCGCCGGCGTCCGGACCGAGGGCGTCGACCACCCCGGCGAACTCGTTGCCGAGGACGAACGGCGGCTCGACCGCCAGGCCCGGCGGACGGAACCCCTCCCGGATCGCGAGGTCCACCGGCTGCACCCCGGCCGTGTACACCCGTACCCGCACCTCGCCCGGCCCGGGCTCCGGGTCGGGCACCTCGGTGACCTGTAGGACCTCAGGACCGCCGCTCCCCGTCACGGTGACCGCTTTCATGCCTTTTCCCGCCCCTTCTCGATCCTTCTCGAACCTTCGTGAGCCTTCTTGATCCATCCGTTGTCGACGATCCTCGGGCCTGAAGTGCGCTTGAGGTCAAGCTTTTGTTCAGCGTGTCGACACTGATGGGCGCATTGTCAGATTTATCCTGGACGGCGCTCAGCCGTCCGTCGTCGAGAGGAACCTCCCCGTGGGCCAGCTGCCCCTGTTCTTCCTGGTGCTGCTCGCCTCCGTGGTGACCATGCCGCTCGGTCGGAAGACCGGAGTGCCACAACCGGTGCTGATGACCCTGCTCGGCATCGTCATGGCGCTCGTCCCGCAGATCCCGGACGTCAGCATCGAACCCGAGCTGATCCTCCCGCTGGTCCTGCCGCCGCTGATCTTCGCGGTGGCCCGGCGCTCCTCGGTGCGCTACTTCAAGGCCAACGCCCGCTCGATCCTGCTGCTGGCGATCGGCCTGGTGGTGGTCACCACGGTCGCCGTGGCCGGTGCCGTGCACTGGCTGCTGCCCGCCCTGCCGCTGGCCGCCGCCATCGCGGTCGGCGCGCTGGTCTCCCCGCCCGACCCGGTCGCCGCCGTCGCGGTGGCCGGCAGCGTCGGGCTGCCCCGCCGCCTGGTGGCGATCCTGGAGAGCGAGGGGCTGTTCAACGACGTCACCGCGATCGTCATCTACTCGCTGTCCATCGAGGCCATGGTCAGCGGCGACTTCTCGGGCGGCGACGCGGTGCTGCGCTTCGTGCTGTCCGCGGTGCTGGCCGTGGTGGTCGGCGTCGCGCTCGGCTGGGTCAACACCAAGCTCGCCGAGCGCCTGGACGACCCGACCCAGCAGGTCGCGCTCAACCTGCTGGTGCCCTTCGCCGCCTACACCCTGGCCGAGGAGATCCACGGCTCCGGCGTGCTCGCCGTCGTGGTCTGCGCGCTCTACCTCGCCGAGCGGGCCTCCGACGCGGACGCCGTCGCCTACCGGCTGGTCGGCAACGCCTTCTGGGAGGTGGTCGAGATCCTGATCACCGGCGTCGCCTTCGGACTGATCGGCCTGGAGCTGGCCACCGTGCTCAAGGAGGCCGGCCGCGGCTGGACCGGCTTCATCGGCGACGCCGCCGTGGTCATCGCGGTGGTCGTGGCGGTCCGGCTGCTCTGGCTGCTGCCGGCCGGCTGGCTGTCGAAGCGGCTGCGCTCCGGCGACGAGGAGGACACGCCGTTCAGCTGGAAGGAGAGCGTGATCCTCTGGTGGTCCGGCATGCGCGGCGTGGCCACCGTCGCCCTGGCGCTCGCCATCCCGCTCACCCTGCACTCCGGCGAGGACTTCCCCGAGCGCGGCCGGCTGGTCTTCATCGCCTTCAGCGTGGTGCTCTTCACCCTGTTGGTGCAGGGCCTCACCCTGCCCTGGCTGGCCAAGCGGTTCGAGCTGGACATCGACCAGGACAAGCACGAGCAGGCGGTGCGCCAGCTCTGGTGGCGGGCCGCCAAGGCCGGGCTCAACCGGCTCGGCGAACTGGAGGAGCAGGACCGGCTGCCCGCCGAGGTCGCCGACCGCCTGCGGGACCGTCAGCACGACCGGCTGGCCCGGCTCTGCCCGGAGAACTACGCCGAGGAGGAGGCCGCCGAGGCCAAGCTGCGGATGGCCCAGTGGCGGGCCGCCCGGGACGTCGAGCAGGAGATGATCGCCGCCTCCCGCCGCGAGATGCTCGCCGCCCGCAGCGAGCCCGGCGCCGATCCGGAGCTGGTCGACGAGGTGCTGCGCGGACTCGACCTGCGCTCCGAACGGAAGTGACGGGGCGGCAGCCGGGGCCGGGCGGAATGCGCACGACCGGCCCCGGGGTTGCATAGGCTGAACCCGGGCAGGCCGTCAACGGAGTCGGCGCACCACCAGTACCCGCACGACCTCGGCGAACCCTCACGCCTGGCCCTGCCGGTTTCTGCACCCAGATGAATCGAGGACCCACCGATGTCGGAGACCCGCGCCGACGCCCGCACCCCGCTCGACCGCACCCCGCAGTGGGCCGCCCTGGCCAAGCACCGGACCGAACTGGGCGCCACCCACCTGCGCGAGCTGTTCGCCGCCGACCCGGAGCGCGGCCGCCGCTACACGCTCCAGGTCGGCGACCTGCACGTGGACTACGCCAAGCACCTGGTCACCGACGAGACGCTGGGGCTGCTGCGCGAGCTGGCCGCCGCCACCGGTGTCGCCGAGCTGCGGGACGCGATGTTCCGCGGCGAGAAGATCAACAACACCGAGCACCGGGCGGTCCTGCACACGGCGCTGCGCGCCCCGCGCGGCGCCGTGGTCGAGGTCGACGGCGAGAACGTGGTGCCCGCGGTGCACGCCGTCCTCGACAAGATGGCCGCCTTCGCCGACCGGGTCCGCAGCGGCGAGTGGAAGGGCCACACCGGCAAGCCGATCCGCACCGTCGTCAACATCGGCATCGGCGGCTCCGACCTCGGCCCGGCGATGGCCTACGAGGTGCTCCGCTCGTACAGCAAGCGCGACCTCGACGTCCGCTTCGTCTCCAACGTGGACGGCGCCGACCTGCACGAGGCGGTCCGCGACCTCGACCCGGCCGAGACGCTGTTCATCGTCGCCTCGAAGACCTTCACCACCATCGAGACCATCACCAACGCGGTCTCCGCCCGGGACTGGCTGCTCGGCGGCCTGGGCGCCGGCACCGAGGCGGTGGCCAAGCACTTCGTCGCGCTGTCCACCAACGCCCGGGGCGTGCAGGACTTCGGCATCGACACGGCCAACATGTTCGAGTTCTGGGACTGGGTGGGCGGCCGCTACTCCTACGACTCGGCGATCGGCCTCTCGCTGATGACCGCCATCGGCCCGGACGCCTTCCGCGAGATGCTGGACGGCTTCCACCTGGTCGACGAGCACTTCCGCACCGCCCCGCCGGAGCAGAACGTCCCGCTGCTGCTCGGCCTGCTCGGCGTCTGGTACGGCGCGTTCTTCGACGCCCAGGCGCACGCGGTGCTGCCCTACTCGCACTACCTGTCCAAGTTCACCGCCTACCTCCAGCAGCTGGACATGGAGTCCAACGGCAAGTCGGTGACCCGCGACGGCACCCCGGTGGACTGGCAGACCGGCCCGGTGGTCTGGGGCACCCCCGGCACCAACGGCCAGCACGCCTACTACCAGCTGCTGCACCAGGGCACCAAGGTCATCCCGGCCGACTTCATCGGCTTCGCCAAGCCGGTCGCCGACCTGCCCGCCGGCCTGGTCGCCCAGCACGACCTGCTGCTGGCCAACTTCTTCGCCCAGACCCAGGCGCTGGCCTTCGGCAAGACCCCGGAGGAGGTCGCGGCCGAGGGCGTGCCCGCCGAGCTCGTCCCGCACAAGACCTTCCAGGGCAACCACCCGACCACCACCCTCCTGGCCGGCGAGCTCACCCCCTCGGTGCTCGGCCAGCTGGTCGCCCTCTACGAGCACAAGGTGTTCGTCCAGGGCGCGATCTGGAACATCGACTCCTTCGACCAGTGGGGCGTCGAGCTGGGCAAGGTGCTCGCCAAGCGGATCGAGCCGGTGCTGCTCACCGGCGAGGGCACCGAGCAGCTGGACAGTTCCACCGCCGAGCTGGTCGCCCGCTACCGCGCGCTGCGCGGCCGCTGAGCCCGCGTCGTCCCGGGCCGTCCGCTCCGGCGGGC
>NZ_JBHUAL010000352.1:0-4714 GCF_042789775.1 Kitasatospora sp. NPDC056800
CTCCCGGGAGTCCCCGGGTGCGGCGGGGTGGGCGGACGGGGCTACTTCTTCGCGGCGGCCGCGCGCTTGCGCGGCGCCTTCTTCGCCGGGGCGGCGGCCGGGGCGTCCGCGAAACCGGCCGGCAGGATGTCCCGCAGGAACTTGCCGGTGTGGCTCTCCGGGACGGCGGCGATCTGCTCCGGGGTGCCCTCGGCGACCACCGTGCCGCCGCCGGAGCCGCCCTCGGGGCCCATGTCGACGATCCAGTCGGCGGTCTTGATCACATCGAGGTTGTGCTCGATGACGATCACCGTGTTGCCCTTCTCCACCAGCCCGCTGAGCACCTTGATCAGCTTGCTGATGTCCTCGAAGTGCAGGCCGGTGGTGGGCTCGTCCAGCACGTAGACCGTCCGCCCGGTGGAGCGCTTCTGGAGCTCCGAGGCGAGCTTGACGCGCTGCGCCTCGCCACCGGAGAGCGTCGGCGCCGACTGGCCGAGCCGGACGTAGCCGAGGCCGACGTCGTTGAGCGTCCGCAGGTGCCGGGCGATCGCCGGGACGGCCTCGAAGAAGCCCAGCGCCTCCTCGATCGGCATGTCCAGCACCTCGGCGATGGACTTGCCCTTGTAGTGGACCTCCAGCGTCTCCCGGTTGTACCGGGCGCCGTGGCAGACCTCGCACGGCACGTAGACGTCCGGCAGGAAGTTCATCTCGATCTTGATGGTGCCGTCGCCCGAGCAGTTCTCGCAGCGGCCGCCCTTGACGTTGAAGGAGAACCGGCCGGGCAGGTAGCCGCGGACCTTGGCCTCCTGCGTCTCCGCGAAGAGCCGGCGGACGTGGTCGAACACCCCGGTGTAGGTGGCCGGGTTGGAGCGCGGGGTGCGGCCGATCGGCGACTGGTCGACGTGCACCACCTTGTCCACCTGGTCGGTGCCGGTGATCCGGGTGTGCCGGCCGGGCACGCTGCGGGCGCCGTTCAGCTCCCGGGCGAGGTGGGTGTACAGGATGTCGTTGACCAGCGTCGACTTGCCGGAGCCGGAGACGCCGGTGATCGCGGTGAAGGTGCCGAGCGGGAAGCCGACCGTGACGTCCTTGAGGTTGTGCTCGCGGGCGCCGTGGACCGTCAGCTGGCGCTTCTTGTCCCGCTCGCGGCGGGTGGCCGGGATCGGGATGGACCGCTTGCCGGAGAGGTACTGGCCGGTCAGCGACTCCTTGTTGGTGAGCAGCTGCTTCAGCGAACCGGAGTGCACCACCTTGCCGCCGTGCTCGCCGGCGCCCGGGCCGATGTCGACCACCCAGTCCGCCGTCTTGATGGTGTCCTCGTCGTGCTCGACGACGATCAGGGTGTTGCCGATGTCGCGCAGCCGCACCAGCGTCTCGATCAGCCGGTGGTTGTCCCGCTGGTGCAGGCCGATGGACGGCTCGTCCAGCACGTACAGCACGCCGACCAGGCCGGAGCCGATCTGGGTGGCCAGCCGGATGCGCTGGGCCTCGCCGCCGGACAGGGTGCCGGCCGCGCGGTCGAGCGAGAGGTAGTCCAGGCCGACGTCGACCAGGAAGCGCAGCCGCTCGTTGACCTCCTTGAGGACCCGCTCGGCGATCTGCTTGTCCCGGGCGTTGAGCCGCATCGCGCCGAGGAACTCGGAGCAGTCGCTGATCGACATCGAGGAGACGTCGGCGATCGACCTGCCCTCGACGGTGACCGCGAGGACCACCGGCTTGAGCCGGGTGCCCTGGCACGTCGGGCAGGGCACCTCGCGCATGTAGCCCTCGAAGCGCTCGCGGCTGCTGTCGCTCTCCGCCTCGGTGTGCCGGCGCTGGATGAACGGGATCGCGCCCTCGAAGCCGGTGCTGTACGAGCGCTCGCGGCCGAAGCGGTTGCGGTAGCGGACCTCCACCTGGTGCTTGTGCCCGTACAGCAGCGCCTTCTTCGCGCGGGCGGGCAGCCCGGCCCAGGGGATGTCGGTGCGGAAGCCGAGCTCCCCGGCCAGCGCGTCGATCAGGCGCTGGAAGTACTCCTTCGCGTGCCCGGCCGACCACGGGTGGATCGCGCCCTCGTCCAGCGAGCGCTCGACGTCGGGCACGACCAGCTCCGGGTCGACCTCCATCCGGTTGCCCAGGCCCGAGCAGTCCGGGCAGGCGCCGAACGGCGAGTTGAAGGAGAACGAGCGCGGCTCCAGCTCCTCGAACGACACGTCGTCGTACGGGCAGTAGAGGTGCTCGGAGTACATCCGCTCGCGCTCCGGGTCGTCCTCGGGGAGGTCGACGAAGTCGAGCACGACCATGCCGCCGGACAGCCGCAGGGCCGTCTCCACCGAGTCGGTGAGCCGCCGCTTGGCGCTGTCCTTCACGGTCAGGCGGTCGATGACCACCTCGATGGTGTGCTTCTCCTGCTTCTTGAGCTTCGGCGGCTCGGCGAGCTGGATCGTCCCGCCGTCGACCCGGGCGCGGGAGTAGCCCTTGGACTGGAGGTCGGCGAAGAGGTCGACGAACTCGCCCTTGCGCTCGCGCACCACCGGGCTGAGCACCTGGAACCGGGTGCCCTCGGCGAGCTCCAGCACCTTGTCCACGATCGCCTGCGGCGACTGCTTGGCGATCGGGCGGCCGCAGTGCGGACAGTGCGGCTTGCCGATCCGGGCGAACAGCAGGCGCAGGTAGTCGTAGACCTCGGTGATGGTGCCGACGGTCGAACGGGGGTTGCGGTTGGTGGACTTCTGGTCGATCGAGACGGCCGGGGAGAGGCCCTCGATGAAGTCCACGTCGGGCTTGTCCATCTGCCCGAGGAACTGACGGGCGTAGGAGGACAGCGACTCGACGTAGCGGCGCTGGCCCTCGGCGAAGATCGTGTCGAAGGCGAGCGAGGACTTGCCGGAGCCGGAGAGGCCCGTGAAGACGATGAGGGAGTCGCGGGGCAGGTCGAGCGAGACGTTCTTGAGGTTGTGCTCGCGAGCACCGCGGACGATGAGGCGGTCGGCCACTGCTTCTGGCGCCTTTCTCCGGGGCGAGAGGGCTTGCGTTGGGATGTGCTGCTTCTTCCAGGATGCGGCAGCCAGCCTATAGCTCAGACGTTCGAATATCGACCTTGTCCAGCCGGGACCACCCGAACGAGTGAGGCCACCCCCCGGGCCGTCCGTACCCGCACGGTGCGCGTACCCGAAAACCCCCTGCTCAGGGCCCGGATTCGGCGGTAGCGTCACCTGGTCAACGAGCGAAGCCCGCTCCGGGCAACGCCCCGTTCCGCACGGAAGGCAGATTCGATGACCGACCCGAGGTCCGCCGCCGACTCCTGGCTCGGCCAGGTCGAGGAGAGCACCGGGCGCCTGCTGCGCACCGTCGCCGGGCTGAAGCCCGACGCCGTCGCCGAGCCCTCCGCCCTCCCCGGCTGGACGAAGGGCCACGTGCTGGCCCACCTCGCCCGCAACGCCGACTCCCTGGTCAACCTGCTGACCGGCGCCCGCACCGGCACCGACGTCCCGCAGTACGCCAGCCACGAGGCCCGCGACCAGGACATCGAGCGCGACGCGCCCCGCCCGCTCGACGCCCACCTCGCCGACCTGCGCGCATCCCACGAGCGCTTCCTGGCCGCCGCCGCGCAGCTGACCGACGACGCCTGGGCGGCGTCCGTCAAGCACCGCTTCGGCTACGTCTTCCCGGCCCACCAGATCCCGCACAAGCGCCTGCTGGAGCTGGAGTACCACCACGTCGACCTGGCCGCCGGCCACACCCCGGCGGACTGGCCGGAGGACTTCGCCGTCGCCCAGTTCCGCAAGCTCGCCGCCGGCCTGGCCGGGGAGGCCGGCCTGCCCGCCGTCGAGCTGGTCGCCGACGACACCGACGACCGCGCCGTCATCGGCACCGGCGAGCCCGCCCTCACCGTCCGGGGCCCCGTCCGCGCCCTCACCGCCTGGCTCTCCGGCCGCTCCGCCGGCGACGCCCTGCACCGCACCCCCGACACCGCCCTGCCCCCGCTTCCCCCCATGGGCTGACGGCGCGAGGATGATGCCAGGGAGATCCACACGACGAGGAGCAGACGGATGACGTACCACGGAGCGGTCAAGGTCGGCGGACCGCCGGACGTGCGGGAACTGGCCCACCTGATCATCACCAAGGTGGCCGTCGGCCCGTACGACAACAACGCCTACCTGCTGCGCTGCCGGGCCACCGACGAACAGCTCCTGATCGACGCGGCCGCCGACGCGCCGGTGCTGCTGGAGACCGTCGGGGACGACCTCGAAACGGTGGTCACCACCCACCGCCACCACGACCACTGGGGCGCGCTGGCCGAGGTGGTCGCCACCACCGGTGCCCGGACGGCCGCCGGCGAGCACGACGCCGAGGGCATCGACGTCCCCACCGAGCTGCTGCTCGCGGACGGCGACACGCTCCGGGTCGGCGAGGTGGAGCTCACCGTCCGGCACCTGGTCGGCCACACCCCGGGCGCCATCGTGCTCGTCTACGACGACCCGCAGGGCCACCAGCACGTCTTCACCGGCGACTGCCTCTTCCCGGGCGGCGTCGGCAACACCTGGGGCGACCCGGAGGCCTTCCGGACCCTCTACCGGGACGTCACCGAGAAGATCTTCGACGCCCTCCCCGACGAGGCCTGGGTCTACCCCGGCCACGGCTCCGACACCACCGTCGGCGCCGAGCGCCCGCACCTCGACGAGTGGCGCGAGCGCGGCTGGTAGCCCGCCCCGCCCCACGGCCGAGGCCCCCGTGACCGCTTCCGGTCACGGGG
>NZ_JBHUAL010000353.1:0-4227 GCF_042789775.1 Kitasatospora sp. NPDC056800
CTCCCCGCACCCGCGGGGAGGCCGCCGTCGTGCGGTGCTACCGGATCAGACCCGGTCGGCCGCGATCAGCACGTACTGGAAGGAGCCGTCCTTGTAGGACTCGATGAACGCCTCCTCGATGCCGGTCACCAACGAGGTGGTGTTCCGCAGCTCCCAGTAGGGCAGGGTGTCCGGCGTCAGGTCGATGACGGCCTGCGGCACCAGGCGGTTGTCGGCCATCGCCCGCAGGTACTCGCGGCGGGAGTGGATGTTGCACTCGAAGTGGGCGTTGATCTGCGAGACCCACTTCGAGGGCTGGCCGTAGCGCGGGTTCCAGCAGCCGGTGATGGTCACGTACCGGCCGCCGACGCTCAGCACCCGGGAGTGCTCGGCGAACAGGTCGTGCAGGTCGACGTACATGCTGGACTCGTTGTTCCAGGAGCCCGCGACCGAGCCGGTCTCGATGGGCATGTTCAGCATGTTGGCGACCTGGGAGCGGACGAACCCGCCGATGCCCAGCTCGGCGGCGCGCTTGTTGCCGAAGTCGGCCTGCTGGGTGGAGAGGGTCAGGCCCTCGACCCGGCAGCCGAAGCGCTGGTGGGCCATCACCATCGAACCGCCGCGGCCGCAGCCGGCGTCGACCAGGGTGTGGTCGGCGCGGATGTCGCCGAGGTGGCCGAGCAGCACGTCGGCCTGGGCGGACTCCAGCCGGTGCAGCTCGGCGATCACCTTCTTCTCGCGCTCGGCGTCGGCCGGGTCCCCGATCGCGGCCTGGTCGATCGCGCCGATGCCGTAGTGGTGGTGGTAGAGGCCGTCGACGTCACCCAGGCGGAGGTTGACCGGACGGGCCTCGTGGTCCCAGTAGCGCGCGATGTCGCCCTGGTACGGAGTCGCCGGGCCGGGGATGGTGTTGCCGGGGGTGGTGATGTCGTCGGTCACGGACATGGGTCAGCTCCTAGCGGATGGTCAAGGGGTCGGTCATCAAGGGAAATGCGCTGCCGGCGGGAGGTGGTGCCCCCGGAGGGGCCGGTGTCACCAGAAGTCGGGCAGGGTGTAGCGGTAGGTGTTGGTCTGGTGCCAGTAGTGGTTGCCGTCGACCCACGCGGACACACCGCGCAGGAACCGTACGAGTGTCGGCACCGGGCAGGACACGGCCAGGGCGGCCGCCTCGGCCTCGAAGGCCAGCATCAGCTCGTTGTGGACCTCGACCGCCTTCAGGTAGCCCTCCTTGCGGGAGACGCCCTCACGCTCGGAGATCACCACCGGCAGGTTCAGGTGCAGTCCGGGGCTGGCCAGCTCCTTCATGTACGAGTACAGGTCGTTGACGATGGTGGTGGCGTTGCCGGCCAGTGCGATCACCCGCTGCATGGCGGGCAGCGCGTGCAGCTCGGCGGGCAGCTCGTAGCCGCCGACGGTGTCCGTGATCGTCGGGCAGGGGCGGAAGTTGTTGAACTGGCGCATGGCCAGGTACTCCCACACCTCCGGGACGTGGTCCGCCTGGTCCCAGGAGGCCTCGGCCAGGTACCCGAGGTGCAGCCGCGCCATGTCGTGCCGGAACCGGTCCGACTGGGAGGGCGTGGCGGCCCGGGTGAAGTACTCCATCGCCGAGTGGTAGGCGCGCCGGGGCGCGTCCGAGCCCAGCGAGGCCTCCCAGCCCGGGTGGTACTCCGACGTGGTGTGCAGCGGGTCCAGCGCGGTGTGCGCGAGCAGCAGGCGGCTGCCCAGGCCGATCGGCGAACCGCCGAGGTCCTCGCAGTAGCAGTCGTCCACCGCGTTCTCGGCCACCATCAGGCGGGCCGCGAGCATCAGGTGGTCGACGCTCGGCGCGTCCGGGTGGCAGGCCACCATGTAGCGCCCGGTGGAGAAGCCGTTGAAGTCCTTCTCCCACTCCGGCGGGTAGAGCTCGATCTCCTCCATCGCCCAGGCCTTGAGCTTCGCGCTCAGCGCCTCCACCCGCACCGGGTCGGGCTCGGCGATCGGGTGGTGGTAGAGGCCGGGGATCGGGTCGCCGCTCCGGGGCTTGCCGCCGCTCGGCGCCTCGGCGGCCGACCCGGCGGCGGCCGGGGTCGGGGTCGCGGCGGTCGGGACGGGCAGGACGTGGGCGGACGGCACCCGGAACCCGGGCGTCGCCGCCGCGGTCTCGGTCACCGTCGTGGCCTCGGTCACGGTCGCGGTCGCCTCGGGCGCCGGGACCACCTCGACCGGGACCTCGGGCATCGGAGCCTGGGGCGCCGAGACCTCGTCCGCCGGGGCCTGCGGCCTGAACTGCAGCCCGGAGGTGCCCAGTCCGCTGGGCCCGCGCAGGATCCGTTCGATCGCGGGGGAGCTCATGGGCCCACCACCGGGGCGGTGACGGGCCCGGATGGTGTGTCCGGCCTGGCGCACAGGGGCATGGAGCCTCCTCTGAAGGGGGTCGCACAATATGACGGGTCGTCATCCCACCCGCCTCGAACGGGATCTCCGGTCTCCGGCCCCGTCTCGCTCGGTTCACCACCGTAGGCGCGAAGGCGCGTTCCGCATCGCACCAGACGATCTTCATCACCCGATAGGGTGAACGTTCCCCATGCGGGTGTTTGGGCGCGCCCCCGTCGTGCATCACCCCGCACCGCACCTGGGCACTCCTGTCACGAACCCGCCCGCCGAGCCGCCCGTCCGCGCGTCAACTTGCCGCCACTCGCGCGTGTCCCGCTCCCGCCGGCCGCGTCGTCCCGCTCGTGGCGCGGGCTGTTCGAACGCGAAACGAAATCACCCACGGCCGCCCGCCGGGGGCCGGTCGATCGTCCCGGGCCGGGCCCGGTGCGCGGCCGGGCGCGTAAGGCGGGACAGAATGGGCACGGCGCCGTCGAGGAGGCGGGGCCAGGAAGGAAGACCAGCGCATGGAGAGCCAGGCCCGCAGCCGCACCGCACTCGTGGAGCAGCTCATGGAGCGCTATCCCGACGTGCCCCGGGAGGCGGTGATCAAGGAGGACCTGCTGCGCGGCGGCATGGCCTTCGACGAGTCCGCGCTGAGCGGCAGCGCGGGCGCCGACGGGGGCGGCGAGGTCAAGCCGAAGTCGTACTTCATCTTCTCCTTCGACCACCGCACGCTGCCCGAGCTGGGCGCGGCCGCGCTCAACCGGCCGCCGGAGGAGGTCGTGCTGACCGGCGGGCCGTACGGGCTGCGCCGCACGGTGGTGTCGGTGCGGGTGAACCCGGACTCGCCGTACCGGGTCGGCGCCGGGGACGACGGCACGCTCGGCCTCTACCTGGACGGTGCGCGGATCGCCGACGTCGGCCTGCCGCCGATGCCGGACTACTACCGGCACACGCTGGCCAACGGGAAGTCGGTGATGGAGGTCGCCCCGACCATCCAGTGGGGCTACCTGATCTACCTCACGGTGTTCCGGGTCTGCCAGTACTTCGGCGCCAAGGAGGAGTGCCAGTACTGCGACATCAACCACAACTGGCGCCAGCACAAGGCGGCCGGCCGCCCGTACACCGGGGTCAAGCCGGTCGAGGAGGTGCTGGAGGCGCTGGCGATCATCGACCGGCACGACACTGCCCGGGCCTCCCAGGCGTACACCCTCACCGGCGGGGCGATCACCTCGCACGTCGGCGGCCGGGACGAGGCCGACTTCTACGGGCAGTACGCCAAGGCCATCGAGGAGCGCTTCCCCGGCCGCTGGATCGGCAAGGTGGTGGCCCAGGCGCTGCCGCGCGAGGACGTCCAGCGCTTCCACGACTACGGCGTGCGGATCTACCACCCCAACTTCGAGGTGTGGGACAAGCGGCTGTTCGAGCTCTACTGCCCGGGCAAGGAGCGCTACGTCGGCCGGGACGAGTGGCACCGCCGGATCCTCGACTCCACCGAGGTGTTCGGCCCGGAGAACGTGATCCCCAACTTCGTCGCGGGCGTGGAGATGGCCGAGCCCTTCGGCTTCACCACGGTGGACGAGGCGATCGCCTCCACCGAGGAGGGCCTGCGCTTCTTCATGTCCCGCGGCGTGGTGCCGCGCTTCACCACCTGGTGCCCCGAGCCCACCACCCCGCTCGGCAAGGCCAACCCGCAGGGCGCGCCGCTGGAGTACCACATCCGGCTGCTGCAGACCTACCGGGGCACCCTGGAGGAGTTCGGCCTCTCCTCCCCGCCCGGGTACGGCCCGGCGGGCCCCGGCAAGGCGGTCTTCTCGGTGAGCTCCTTCATGGACTCGCTGACCGGCTGAGGACCCGCCCCGGTGGTGCGGGCCCCGACGACCCCACCCCCGGGCG
>NZ_JBHUAL010000354.1:0-4196 GCF_042789775.1 Kitasatospora sp. NPDC056800
GGTCCGCGCCGGGCCGGAGGCCTGTCCGTTGCCCTGCGGCTACTTCGGCGTGTACCAGCTGAACTCGAGGATGGTGTCGTTGTAGTCGGCGTCGTCGCCGTTCTCGGCGACGAGCACCATCAGGTTGTAGGCGCCGATCTCGTACGGGCCACCGGAGTTGAGCCTGCTCGGCTTGAAGACGCCGTCGCCCTCGCTGAACTCGAAGACGGCGGTGAGGCCGGCCTGCCCGGTGATGGTCTCCTGGCCGATGACGGTGTTGCGCTCACCGGCCCCGACGAACTCCAGGCCCACGGTGCCGTCCTGGCTGGTGAGCCGCACCTTCTGGGCGCTGGACGAGTTGGTCTTGGCCTTGACGGTGACCTGGGCGCCGGCGGGCAGGCTGATCTCGGCGGTGTTGCCCTTGACGAAGACGTAGGCGTCGGACATGGGATTCCTTCGTTCCGGAGGGAGTTCTCGTGGTGATCACCGCTCACGCTAGCCGCGCCGCGATCGATTCCAAGGAACTCTGTTCCGGAATAACACTTTCGAGGGAACGATCTTGACATCGGGCGCCAAGTGCCAACCCCCGCAAGGAAGGTGGGGTTCTCTGGGGGTCCCTCTCGGGGGCAACCCGGATGTCGGCCCGGGCCGCCAGACCCGACACTCGGTCCATGCGCATCACACGGGCCGGTTGGGCCGTCATGACGGTGCTCGCCACCCTCATCGCCGTGATCTCCGCCAAGTACTTCAGCTTCGACCCCGCGGGGTTCTTCGAGCAGCAGCGCGCCACCTACCTGAGCCACGAAGTCCCGCTCTACATCCACATCTTCGGCGCGATCACCGCACTCGCGGTCGGGCCCTGGCAGTTCTCCGCCCGCCTGCGCGAGCGCCGGCCGCGCCTGCACCGCCGGATCGGCGTCGTCTACCTGCTCGGCTGCCTGGTCGGCGGGGTGGGCGCGCTGCTGCTGGCGCCCGTCGCGTACGGGGGAGCGGTCGCGAGGCTCGGCTTCGTTGGCCTGGCCGTGGCCTGGCTGGTGACCGGCAACGCCGGGCTGCGGGCGATCCTCGACGGCCGGGTGGCCGACCACCGCCACTGGATGATCCGCAGCTTCGCGCTCACCTTCGCCGCCGTCACGCTGCGCCTGATGCTGGTCGCCGCGACGGCCGCGCACCTGGACTTCCGCACCTCCTGCACCGCCATCGCCTGGCTGTGCTGGGTGCCCAACCTGCTGCTCGCCTGCTGGTTCACCCGCCCCCGCCGCGCCGTCGCGGAGGTGGTGACAGGTCAGTAGGGGTGCTTGTCGGGCCTGGCCCTCCACGCGTCGTACGGGACCTTGCCGAGTTCGGGGCAGAACTGCACCATGCGGATGCTCCGCTCCTCGATGGGCTTCTTGAAGTCGTCGTACTGGTAGTCGTCGCTGAACCCGATGTCCTGGGTGTCCTGCGGGTCCTGGCTGAAGTAGACGGCCTCGCACCGGGAGCAGTAGATGGCGCTCATACACATCGGGCACGGCTGGCCGCTGGTGTAGATCTCGCAGCCCTTGAGCATCCGGGCCCGGAGCGGCTCCTTGTCCGACGGCTCGCTCGGGATGAGTTCCAGCGTGCTCTCCCGCTCGGCGACGGTGGGCTTCCCGGTGTCGGGCGCAGGGGAGCCGGCGGCGGGGGAGTCGGAGCAGGCGGCGACCAGGCGGACCCCGGCGCCGAGTGCGAGGCGGCGCGGGGCGTCGCGCCGGCCGATGACGCGGGCCGCGGCGATGAAGTGCCGGAACGTGCCGAGGTGACGGTCGCCCGGGTCTCCCCCGTGGACGGCTTCCTTGATCGAACCGGGGGATTCCGGCCCCGGCTAGCCCGGTCGGGCAGCGGTGTTCCTCCGCCCGGGTAGCCGGTACGGCGGGCCTCCGCGCCGGAGTCGGGGGTTCGGGTACGGATCGGGCTCGACGCGGGGAACGGCCCCGCGTCGACGCACCCCGAGCCGCAACCCTCAGGAGCCCCCGTGGCCCGTATGAAGCCCCTCGTCCTGACCGCCCTCGCCGTCGCCGTCACCGGTGTCCTGGCCACGGGCACCGTGGCCGCCGTCGCCGACGGCAAGCCCAGCCACAAGCCCGTCGGAGAGCCCGTCGGCGAGCTGGCGGGCAAGCCCGTGGGCAAGCCCAACGTCAAGCCGACCGTCGTCGTCCCGCACGGCCCGGCCGCCGTCAGCCCCGCACTGATGGCCGCGCACGACCAGGTCGTCGGCGACTGGATCGACGTGGCCCCCGGGGACAACGGGGTCGCCATCGTCAGCTGTCCGTCCGGGGAGGTGCCCACCGGCGGTGGCGGCCAGACCAGCGCCTTCCGGATCTTCGTCACCGACTCCTACGCGACCGACAACTCCTGGGTCGTGCGCGGCACCAACACCGGCACCGGGACCGAGTCCATCCGCGCGACCGCCGTCTGCACCGCGCTCTGACCTTCCGGCCGGCCTTCCGGCCGCACCTGTACGACGAACGGCCCGGGCCCGGGCGGTGGTTGCCGGGGCCCGGGCCGTTGCGTCGCCCGGCTACTTCGGCGCCGGCAGCAGCCCCAGGCCCGAGACCGGCCCGAGGTGGGCGAGCTTGTCGGGGTTGGACACGGCGTGGACGGACCGCACCGCGCCGTCGGCGTCGATGTCCAGCTCGATGACGCCGGCCACGCGCTGCTCCGCGTCGTACACCACCGCGCCCGGGCGGCCGTTGACCCGGGCCGGGACGAGGCGCGCGCCCAGGCGGCGGACCCGGCGCAGGCCGCCGGCGAGCAGCTGGGCGACGCGGCGCGGGTCGGTGAGGGAGTGGGCCAGTGCGCGGGCCTTGCCGCCGCCGTCGCCCTGGAACACCACGTCGGGGGCGAGCATGCCGAGCAGGGCGTCCAGGTCGCCGCCCTCGGCGACCTCGAAGAAGCGGCGGGCCAGCTCCTCGCCCTCCGCGCGGCGGGCCGGGGCCGGGGCGACGGCCTCGTCCTCGTGCGCCGCGGGCGCCAGGCGCTTCCTGGCGCGGGCGAGGATCTGACGGCAGTTCGCCTCGCTCCTCCCCACCATCTCCGCGACCTCCGGGTAGCCGTACCCGAAGGCCTCGCGCAGCGTGAACACCGCGCGCTCGACCGGCGAGAGGGCCTCCATCAGCACCAGGAACGCCATCGACAGGGTGTCCGCCAGCTCGGCGTGCTCGGCCGGGCCGGGCCGCTCGGCGGTGGTGACGACGGGCTCGGGCAGCCACTGGCCGACGTAGGCCTCGCGGCGCACCCGGGCGGAGGTGAGGTGGTTGATGCCCAGGCGGGTGACGGCCGTGGTCAGGTACGCCTTGGGGTCGGCGATCGCGGTGCCGGCCCGGTCGGCGCGGGTGAAGCCGAGGAAGGCGTCCTGGACGAGGTCCTCGGCGTCGCCGACCGAACCCGTCATCCCGTACGCGATGGAGAACAGCAGCGGACGGTACCCGGCCACGCCCGCCGAACCCGCCGAACCCGTCATGTGGACCCCCCCGCCTGCCCCGCGACCGTGGCCAGCAGGCTATCCGAGGCCCGCCGGAGCCCACCGGCGGGTGGTGTGGCGCAGGTCACGGAGCCCGGGCGGCCGGGGGATGTCACAGAACGGCGGGCCGTCCTGTCTCAAGGGGCAGCAACGGAACAGCGACCGAGGAGCACGCCATGGAACCCCGCCTCAACCCCTTCGCCAGCCCCGTCATCGGCAAGGTCCTCAAGCACCTCATCGCGGCCAACAAGCCCATCGCCGAGTCGGCCCTGCCGTACACCGTCCAGGAGTTGGTGCGGCTGCGCGCCAGCCAGATCAACGGTTGCGGCGCCTGCATCGACATGCACTTCAAGGAGGCCGTGCACGCCGGCGAGGACCCGGTGCGCCTCAACCTGGTCGCCGCCTGGCGCGAGGCCACCGTCTTCACCGAGGCCGAGCGCGCCGCGCTGGAACTCGCCGAGCAGGGCACCCGGCTCGCCGACGCGGCCGGCGGGGTGAGCGACGAGGCGTGGGCGAACGCCGCCGAGCACTACGACGAGGAGCAGCTCGCGGCACTGGTCTGCGTGATCGCGCTGATCAACGCCTTCAACCGGGCCAACGTGATGATCCGCCAGCCCGGCGGCGGCTACGAGGTCGGCATGTACCACCACTGACCGGCGCGGCTCCGGGCCCCGCTCCTTCCCCAACCGGCCCGCCGGGTACGGCCGGTGGGGAGGGCGGGGCCCGGGCGGTGCGC
>NZ_JBHUAL010000355.1:0-4022 GCF_042789775.1 Kitasatospora sp. NPDC056800
TCACGCAGATCTACGAGGGGACCAACCAGGTCCAGCGGATCGTGATGGCCCGCAACCTCCCGTAACGCGCACACACACGCACCGACGGCCGGTCCTGGGAGCGGCCCGGCCGTCGGCGCCGACCCCGCGCACGGATGTTAGGTTCCGGTGGATGAGCGAGAAGGAAGAGCAGGACCAGCCCATGAATGACGGGCCCTCGAAGCCGGCGATGCGCGAGGCGCTGGTGGCCGCGGCCTTCGAGCTCTTCCTGGAGCGCGGCTTCGAACAGACCACCGTCGACGACATCGTCTCGCTGGCCGGCGTCGGCCGGCGCTCCTTCTTCCGCTACTTCCCGGCCAAGGAGGACGTGGTCTTCCCCGACCACGAGCGCAGCCTCGCCGAGATGACGGAGTTCCTGGAGTCCGGCACCGGCGAGGAGGACCCGGTCAAGCACGCCTGCGACGCCGCCCGCCTGGTCCTGCGGATGTACGCCGAGCAGCCCTCCTTCTCCGTCCAGCGCTACCGGCTGACCCGCAAGGTGCCCGGCCTGCGGGCGTACGAGCTGTCCGTGGTCTGGCGCTACGAGCACACCCTCGCCGCCTACCTGCGCGGCCGCTTCGCCGACCGCCCGGACGGCCCCCTGCGCGCGGACGTGATCGCCGCCGCCGTCGTCTCCGCGCACAACCACGCCCTGCGCACCTGGCTGCGCTCGGGCGGGAAGAGCGACTGGGTGGCCGAGGTGGACGCGGCGATGGCCTTCGTCACCGGCACCTGGGGCGACCGCCCGGCCGAGGCCGCCGCCGAGGGCGAGTCCGACGACGTCGTGGTGCTGGTCGCCAGCCGCCGGGCGCCGCTGTGGCGGATGGTCCAGAGCATCGAGAGCGCGCTGGGCACCGACGCCCGCTGAGGCCCGACGCGCGGGCCCGGCAAGGAGCCCCCGCCCCGGTACGCGCCGCCCCCGACCGTCACCCGGACGGCGCAGCCGCGCCCGCAGCGGCCCCGGTTGACGGCCCGTGCGCCGTGCGCGGCTCCCGGCGCCGGGCGAGACTCGGTCGCAGGACGGGGCCTCCCGGGCGGCGGGCGGCCCGGGAGCGCGAGGGAGCGGCGATGCCGACGACGTCCCGGCAGCCGGGCAGCGGCCCGACCCTGCACGAGGTGCTGCTGCACAAGGGCTACCCGCGCCTGCTGCTGATCTCGGCACTGGTCGGCATCCCGGTCTCGCTGGCGGCCTTCGGCTTCGTCGGCCTGGAGCACGAACTCCAGCACTGGGTCTGGGAGAGCCTGCCGGCCGCGGCCGGCTACGGGCGCGCCCCCTGGTGGTGGCCGCTGCCCGCGCTGCTGCTGGCCGGCCTGCTGCTCGCCCCGGTCGTGACCCGGCTGCCCGGGCGCGGCGGCCACGTCCCGGTGGACGGGCTGGGCGGCCCGCCCACGCCGCCGGTCGCCGTCCCCGGCGTGGTGCTGGCCGCGCTCGCCGGTCTGCCGCTGGGCGTGGTGCTCGGCCCGGAGGCACCGCTGATGGCGCTCGGCGGCGGCCTCGCCCTGCTCGCCGTCCGGTCCGCCCGACGTGCCGAACAGCCGCAGCTGGTGGCGGTGTTGGGGACGGCGGGGGCGGCGGCCGCGATCTCCACCATCTTCGGCAGCCCGCTGGTCGCCGCCGTGATGCTGATCGAGGCGGCCGGGCTGGGCGGCCCGCAGCTGATCGCGCTGATCCTGCCCAGCCTGCTGGCCGGCGGGGTCGGCGCGCTGGTCTTCACCGGCTTCGGCCACTGGACCGGCCTGGCGATCGGCGCGCTCTCGCTGCCGCAGGTGCCGAAGAGCGGGGTCCCGGACGCGGGTGACTTCCTCTGGGGCGTCCCGCTGGCCGTCGCGATCGCCGTGGTCTGCGTGGCCGGGCAGACCGTCGGCCGCCGGGTGAAGACCCTCACCACGACCGGCACCGCCCGGCAGACGGCTCTGCGCACCGTGCTGTGCGCGGTCGCCGTCGGCGGCTGCCTCGCCGCGTACGCCCTGCTCACCGGCCGCTCCCCGGAGGAGGCCGCGCTCTCCGGGCAGGCCACCCTGGGCACGCTCGCCGCCGACCCGGCCGCCTGGCCGGTCGGCGCGCTGCTCGCCCTGGTGCTCTGCAAGGGGCTGGGCTGGTCGATCGCCCTCGGCAGCCTGCGCGGCGGCCCGATCTTCCCGGCGATCCTGCTCGGCGCGGCGCTCGGTACGGCCTGCGCGCCGCTGCCGGGCTTCGGTGCCGCGCCCGCCCTGGCCGTCGGCCTCGCGGCCTCCGGTGCCGCCGTCACCGGCCTGCCCGTCACCAGTACCGTCCTCGCGGCGGCCCTGCTCGGCGGCGAGGCGGCGAACTCGATGCCGCTGCTGATCGTGTCCACGGTGGCGGCCTTCATCACCGCGGAGGCGCTGCGCGGCCGGCCGAAGCGGGAGGCCGCCCCGGCCGGCCGCACGGAGGACGCCGGGGTCAGCTGACCTCCGCACCCGGGCCGTCCGGGACCGCGGTCAGGTACTGCTCGATCTGCTGCTGGTTCTCCACCAACCGCAGGCACAGGTGCCGCAGTTGGGCCAGCTCCTCGGCGCTGAAGCCGCGGAAGACGGCGGCCATCGCGCGCTCGGTGGGCGCCCGGAACTCCTCCAGCCAGGCCAGCCCCTCGGCCGTCGCGGTGACCAGCACCGCCCGGCGGTCGTTCGGGTCGGGGGAGCGGCGGGCCAGACCCTCCCGCTCCAGGGTGTCCACCAGGCCGGTCGCATTGCGCGGGCTCACCCCGCCGGCCCGGGCCAACTCGCCCACCGTCAGGCCCGGTTCACCACCTCCGTCCGCTCCACCCGCCCTGCTCGCCGCACCGAGCCGCACCAGCACGTCCAACGCCCCCGCGCTCAGCCCCCGTCCTCGTGATCCGTGCGCCCGCAGCTTCTCCACCGCGTGGAACGCCGAGCGTGCGGCGGCCGCCGCCTCCAGCGCCAGGGTGTCCCCGCCCTTCGTGAAAACGCCCATGGCCGTCCGCACCCTGCTGTCGTACAGCCGGCCCTCGGCATCCCGCCCCAACGGGCCGGCCGCCGCTTCCTCCGATGTATGTACCTGCTTCATAATGAAGTCATTCTGCATTGTGCGGCGCGCCTGTCAAGGGGGTGGTCCGTCAACCCGCCCGCCGAGGGCGGGACTTCGATGGGAGCCGGACGTGCGATCCGCGAGAGTGCGTCGGCCGCCCGAGCCGCCAGCCAACCGTTCCCGTACGCCGGAGCCGCGTATCGGCCCGTTCGAATGACGCTGCCGAGGGACGGGGCGGGACGGGCGGTGCGGCGGCGGTCCGTGGCGGGGGGCCGATCGGGACGAGGGGTGACGGGGGAGTGCTCCAGCCGACTGATCCTGCGAGATAGGCATACGAACTGTATTTCCGCTGGTGGGATCGGCGATTCTGACGGGGCGTGAGGCCGGACGGGTCGCGGCGCCGGTTGCGGCGGGGTGCGGGCCGTGGCTGTCTGAATCGCGGCGGGGCCGACCGGCGCCGCCACTCGATCCAGAAACTCCGTGGAGGAGATTTTCATGCGTGCTCTCAAGCGAGTCGTGGCTGTCGGCGCCCTCACCGTTCCGCTGGTCCTCGGCTGCGCCGGCCTCGCCTCGGCCGGCACTGGAGGCATCGACGCGAACTACGGCAAGGGCTACTTCACCGCCAACGAGAACGGCGCCGGTCTCGCGGCCCTCGAATCCCACGTCGGCCCCGATGGCGTCTCGCACGAGGACTTCTGGATCTGGGCGGACGACAGCGGCGTCACCGGTTCCTTCACGGGTTCGGGTGCCACCTTCGTCGACCCGGCCGCGGCCCCCGCCGACGCCCCGGCCGCCGCGGTCGCCGCGCCCGCCGCCGCCCCGGCTGCGGCTCCTGCCGCCGCTCCGGTCGAGGCTGCCGCCCCCGCTGCCGCCCCGGCCGAGGCCGCGGTTCCGGCCGAGGCTGCCGCTCCGGCCGCTGCCAACGAGGGCTGACCGAGCCCTGCCACCTCGGGCGTGACCCGCACCGTCCCGTCGGGCCAGGCCCACCCGGATGCCC
>NZ_JBHUAL010000356.1:0-4003 GCF_042789775.1 Kitasatospora sp. NPDC056800
GCCCGGCGCGGACTCCCGCGCCGGGCCGGAGGCGTGTCCGCGGGCGGCGCGGTCAGGCGGGCTGCCAGAGCTCGATGCGGTTGCCCTCGGGGTCGGTGACCCAGCCGAACCGGCCGACCCCGTCCATCTCCTGCGTCTCCCCGGCCACGTCGGCCCCCTTGGCGCGCAGCTGGGCGAGCATCGCCTCCAGGTCGCGGACGCGGAAGTTGAGCATGGTCTGCTGGCCGCGGGGCCCGAAGTAGTCGGTCCCGGACTCGAAGGTCGCGAACACCGTCGGCCCGGCCTCCTGCTGCCACAGGCCGTGCTCGTCGGCGTCCAGCCCCAGGCAGTCGCGGTACCAGGCGCCCAGCGCCGCCGGGTCGGCGGCCCGCAGGAAGTATCCGCCGATGCCGAGCACTCGTTCCATGCCGTCATCCTGCCAGGCCGTCGGCCGCCACCCCGATCACCTCCAAGGAGGCGCCCACAACCGGGTGAAGCGGCGGCGAGCGTGAACCGTCCCGGGGTGGGTTCGGGCCTTCACCCGTGAAGGCCCGAACCCACGATCGAGGGCGTCATACAGCACGATCCGGTTCGCGGAACGGTTGAGGATCCACAGCACGCGATGCCCACGTGGCGCCCCGGCTCCCCCCGGACACATACGCGCCGAATACAGAGGTATCGAGATCCTCGAGGGACTCCAGTACCAGCGTGGCAATCGCGAAGCGAGGATCGCGGCGATCAGCGGCCTCGGGAACGGCGACGACCGTCATCTGGGCTGACACGCCGGCGAGGACGCCGTTGAGCGAGTCCTCGATCACGACGCATTCGTCGGGTGACGCGCCGAGGGCGGCGGCTGCGCGGAGATAGGCACCCGGGTGGGGCTTGCCGTGTTCGTCGTCTTCGGCCGAGAACACGGCATCGAAGGATCGGTCAAGGCCGGTGCTCGCGAGCGCATGCCGAATCACCGACTCCGGCGAAGACGACACGACGGCCATCGCCCTCGATGCACGCGCGCACGCCGCGACGGCGTGTTCGGCGCCGGGTTTCAGCGCCACTCCCTCCAACCTGCGGCACACGGCGGCCACGATCTGCCGCTCGACGTCGTCGGGGTCGGCCTGAATCGTGGCCCGATCGAACCAGTAGGCCACCATGTCCCGTTGCCGCAGCCCGCGCGTCGCCGCCTGCATCTCCGTTGTGAGGTGCAGGCCAAGCGGACCGAACACGTCACGCTTTGCCGCGTCCCAGACCGGCTCGGAGTCGATCAAGAGGCCGTCCAGGTCGAACAGGACAATCGGTTGCATCGGTTGCTCTTTCGTTGGCGATCACGCGAGGACGAGACGAATCGCTGCCCCGCCATGCGTGAGCGGATGGTGCCGTGGCCGATGACGAGGCCCATGAGCCGCCGGCCGGCCCGGCGGCGAGCGTGAACCGTCCCGGGGCGGGCTCGTCGGCCCGGCCCCGGTCGGGCGGCCGCTTCATCCTCGATCGAACTCCTTCCACACTAGCCGGAACCGGCTCCAGTCCGAGTACGGAAGTTGATCTTCTGACAGGACATCACCGGCTTCCCGCCGGATGCTTGCCCGGTGAGCGTGGCGAGGACGCGCTGGCGGTGGGGAGCGAGCGCGTCCGTGGAAAGCGCGGGACGCCACACCGGGACGATCGAGCCCGATCGCGCGGGCCCTCGGTAGGGAGACTCCTGCGGGACCGTTCGTCGCGGGCACCGGCCCGGAGGAATCACCGGCTTCCGGGCCGGCTTCACCTGCCTGTCCGGGCCGTCTCCGCTTCGGCGGGCTCAGCGAGTACCCGGTCCGCCGCCTCCCGAAGCCCCTCCACGCGCTCGCGCGCGGCCGGCTCCCGCTCCTCCAGGAGACCCACCAACGGCTTCTTACGCCTGGGACAGTGGAACGCCGGCTCTCCGATGCGGCGCTGGTGCCGCATCAGCGGAACCGTATCGATGTCTGCGCGGCTTCAGGGGTTGATGAACGAGTGATCTGGCCCAACAGCGTCCGGGCGAACGTCAAGACCGGGCACGACCGGGAGGTGTTCGCCGTCTATCCGCACCGGTCGGCCTGCCCTCAGTCGGTCTGGGCGCAGCTGATCGCCGAGGCGCGGTCCGAGGTCTTCCTCGCCGGGTACACCAACTACTTCGTCTGGCTGGAGCAGCCCGCCCTCCTCCAGACCCTGCGGCGCAAGGCCGAGAGCGGCTGCCGCATCCGCTTCCTCCTCGGCGATCCCGAGTCCGGGACGACGCGCCGGCGCGAGCAGATCGAGGACGTGGCCCTCACCGTGTCCACCCGGATCCGGGTCACGCTGGAGCACCTGGCCAAGCTCTCCGGCAGCCAGGGCGTCGAGGCGCGCTTCAGCTCCCCGGAGGACGGCCCGAACCACATCGGCCTGTCCGTCTTCCGCTTCGACGAACACGCCCTGGTCACCCCGCACCTGGCCCGCACCGTCGGCCACGACTCCCCGCTGATGCACCTGCGGCGCAGCGAGGAGAACGGCATGTTCGACCGCTTCGCCGAGCACATCGAGGAACTCTGGTCCCGGGGCAACACCATCCCCACCGACCCGGCCCGCGCATAGGAAGTCGGCCCCGCCGACTTCCTGCTCCACCGCTCAACCAGGAGGGCACCACCATGAACAGCGGCGGCCGGAACGGCTGCGGGGACGGCGCCGCCGATTCCTCCCCCGCAGCGCTCCACTCCGTGTCCGTCGCGGGAGTGGTCGTCCGCGAGGACGGGCGCGTGCTGGCGATCCGGCGGGCCGACAACGGCACCTGGGAGCCGCCGGGCGGCGTCCTCGAGCTCGCCGAGACCGTCGAGGACGGCCTGTGCCGCGAGATCCGAGAGGAGACCGGCATCGAGGTCGGCGTCGACCAACTCACGGGCGTCTACAAGAACATGGTCCGTGGCGTCGTCGCCCTGGTCTTCCGCTGCCACCCCACCGGCGGCGCCGAACGGCTCTCCTCCGAGTCCACCGCCATCGCCTGGCTGGCCCCCGACGAGGTCGCCGACCGCATGGCCGAGGTCTACGCCGTCCGCGTCCTAGACGCCCTGCACCCCGGCCCCGCCCGCGTCCGCTCCCACGACGGCCGGCACCTCACAGCCGCCCCCGAACGCCTCGCGTGAGAAGTCGGCCCCGCCGACTTCCCGCTCCGCCGTCCATGGCCAGAGCCCGCGCGCGCCCTTACGGACCCCTCTCGGCAGTCCGGTCGCCGACGGCGTCCCCGGCCTCGCGCCCGTGCACGACTCCAAGCCACCCCTCCGGCCGGGCCCTCCCCGCTCCTGTGCGGGGCCGGGGCCCGGTTCGATTCGCGGGAGGCGGGTCTTCTCCCCCACGGGCTCCAACTGCGGGCGGTCCGCCCGCAGTCGCGGCGTGACGGCCGGGGGCAGCGGGCGGCAGCGGCCGTCCGCGCCCAGGTGCGGCTCGGCTCCAGAGCCACCTCCGCCAGGCGGGCGAGAAAGCCAGCCGGAAGACGTGGCGGCTGAGGGAGAGGTGGTTGCCGGTGAGCGTCTGCACGAAGGTCTCGGTGAAGTCGACGGCCGAGTCGTCGAATCCGAGCTTGCCGACGACAACGGTGAGCACGCCCCCGTCGGACAGCCGCTGGCTGTCGACGTTGCTCAGGTCCCGAAGCTTCGCCTCGATGGCCTGTCGTCCCTGGACCTGCTGGCCTTCGAAGGTGAGCAGCGCGTCCTCCGCGTAGAACCCCCGCCACGCCTGCGCGGGACTCGCCGCCCTCGTCGAAGTGGGCGCAGTAGCCCTCATGGCGGGCGAGCTCACAGGGAGGTCGTCGTCAGAGTGCGGTTTCAGCCGTTCCGGCACTGCTTGTTGGCTCTCGGAGGTCGGACCGCCCCGGGAGCGTCCGAGCCGTCCCTCGGGGCGATGCTGCCGGGGGTGGGGGGGGGGGGCCGGCGGCCCCGGGGGCGCCGCCCGCCCCCCCCCCCCGCGCCCGGGGGGGGGTACGTGGGGTCGGTGTGGGCCCTCCCGCCCCCCCCCACGGCCGTGCCCCCGGGGAGCATCCTGC
>NZ_JBHUAL010000357.1:0-3976 GCF_042789775.1 Kitasatospora sp. NPDC056800
GGATCTTTCTCAATATATTTGCGATATTCATCTAGTGTTGTGGCGATCCCCCCGCGGGATCGCCCGGCACCTCTCGTACGGGCCCGCTCAGTGCTGGTGGCCGGCCGGGGCGGCGGCGCCTTCCGTCGTCACGGTGAAGGCCGCCGTGTGGACGGTGTCCTGGTGCTTGAAGTCCAGGAAGAGGCGGTAGCTGCCGGGGCTCGGGGCGGTGGTGGTGAAGCCGATCTCCGGGCCCGGGGTGCCGGTGTCCGGGTGGACGTGCAGGTAGGCGAGGTCGCCGGCGCGCAGGGCGACGAGGTGGCCGTACGCGCCGAGGTAGGGCTGGAGGTCGGTGACCGGCCGGCCGTCCTTGCTGACGCCGAGGGTGAGCGTGCCGCTGCGCCCGGGCGTGAGGTCGCCGCCGAGGGTGACGGTGTAGCCGTCGACGGTGACGGTCCGTCCGGTCTCCGGCAGCGGGGCGGGCCGCAGGTCGCCCGCGGCGTGCAGGTCGGCGCCGAGGGTGAGCCCCTCGGTCGCCCCGGCCGGGGTGAAGTCCGCGAAGACCCGGTACTCCCCGGCGGCGGGGACGGCGGTCTGGGCGCTCCAGGTGCCGTCGGCGGCGAGGGTCGGGTGCAGGTGCTGGAAGGTCGACAGGTCGCGCGGGGCGACGATCAGGTGCAGGTCCTTCTCGTGCTGCTGCTGGTAGGCGGTGACGGGCTTGCCGTCCGTGCCGAGGATGCGGAAGCGCAGGTCGGTGGGGGAGCCGGCGGTCACGAACGGGTTCTCGACGCTGAGCGTGTAGCCGCGTTCGGAGACCTGCAGCCCGCCGGGCAGGTGCTCGGCGCCGCCGTCCGTCGGCTCCGCGCCGTGCCCGGCGTGCCCGCCGTGCGCGGCGGTGGCGGGCTTGGGGGAGGGGCCGTTGCCGGTGGCGTGGCCGACGCCGAGGGCGAGGCCGAAGGCGGCGGCGAGCCCGGCGGTGAAGGCGGTGATGCGCAGCGGGGTGTTCATGGCGGCGTTTCTCCTCGTGATGCGGGACGGCAGGACGGCAGGACAGAAGGGGGACGGGCCGGGCGCTCAGGCCCGCATGAGCCGGGCGATGGCCTGGGTGGCCTCGGCGACCTTGGCGTCCGCCTCGGCCCCGCCGCCCGCGATGGCGTCGTGGACGCAGTGGGCGAGGTGGGAGTCGAGCAGCTGTAGCGCCACGGACTGGAGGGCCTTGGTGGCGGCGGAGACCTGGGTGAGCGTGTCGATGCAGTAGGTGTCGGTGTCGACCATGCGCTGGAGGCCGCGGATCTGGCCCTCGACGCGGCGCAGGCGGCGCAGGAGCTGGTCCTTGTCGTTGTGGTAGCCGGCCATGGGGTCCTCCTCGGGTTCCGGCGGGGGCTCGGTGCGACGTGATGCGACTTGATGCGGCTCGACGCGCCTTGGTGCGCCTTGGTGCGTCTCGATGCGGCTCGACGCCGCTCGATGCCCACGAGTGAATACCCCATGGGGGTATCAAGTCAAGCAGTCGCCGCCCCCGAAAAATACGGGCAGGGGGTATCCGTCAGGTCTTGCGGACGATACCCCTCAGGGGTATAAATGAACCCGGCACCGCCCGATACCCCCCATGGGTACGAGGGCCCGGCCGCCGAACGTACCGCACGACGACGTCACGAGGAGCGACGATGACTACGCAGGCACCCGCCTCAGCGGAGGTGGAACTCTCGATCGGCGGCATGACGTGCGCCTCCTGCGCGGCCCGGATCGAGAAGAAGCTCAACCGGATGGACGGGGTCACGGCCAGCGTCAACTACGCCACGGAGAAGGCGAAGGTCTCCTTCGAGGGCGGGGTCGAGGTCGCCGACCTGATCGCCACCGTCGAGGCCACCGGCTACACCGCCGCGCTGCCCAAGCCCCCGGCCGCGGAAGGGGGTTCGGGCGCCGGGCAGGCCGAGCCGGCCGACGAACTGGCCCCGCTGCGCCAGCGGTTGTTCACCGCCGTGGCGCTCGCGGTGCCGGTGATCGCGATGGCGATGGTGCCGGCCCTCCAGTTCGACAACTGGCAGTGGCTGTCGCTGACCCTCGCCGCACCGGTCGTCACCTACGCCGCCTGGCCGTTCCACCGGGCCGCGTTCACCAACGCCCGGCACGGCGCCGCGACCATGGACACCCTGGTCTCGCTCGGCACCACCGCCGCGTTCCTCTGGTCGCTGTGGGCGCTGTTCTTCGGCGACGCCGGGATGCCGGGCATGCGGCACGGCTTCGAGTTCACCATCGCCCGCGGCGACGGCTCGTCCAACATCTACCTGGAGGCGGCGGCCGGGGTCACCGCCTTCATCCTGGCCGGCCGCTACTTCGAGGCGCGCTCCAAGCGCACCGCCGGGGCCGCGCTCAAGGCGCTGCTGGAACTGGGCGCCAAGGACGTGACGGTGCTGCGCGGCGGGGCCGAGGTGCGCATCCCGATCGCCGACCTCGCCGTGGGCGACCGCTTCGTGGTCCGGCCGGGCGAGAAGATCGCCACCGACGGCACGGTGGTCGAGGGTGCCTCGGCGGTGGACGCCTCGATGCTGACCGGCGAGTCCGTCCCGGTCGAGGTCGGGGTCGGCGACAACGTCACCGGCGCCACCGTCAACGCGGGCGGCCGGCTGGTGGTCGAGGCCACCCGGGTCGGCGCCGACACCCAGCTGTCCCGGATGGCCCGGCTGGTCGAGGAGGCCCAGAACGGAAAGGCCGCCGCCCAGCGCCTCGCGGACCGGATCTCCGCGGTCTTCGTCCCGATCGTGATCACCCTCGCGGTGGCCACCCTCGGCTACTGGCTGGGCACCGGCGAAGGCTGGACCGCCGCCTTCACCGCGGCCGTCGCCGTGCTGATCATCGCCTGCCCGTGCGCCCTCGGCCTGGCCACCCCGACCGCCCTGCTGGTCGGCACCGGCCGTGGCGCCCAGCTGGGCGTCCTGATCAAGGGCCCGGAGGTCCTGGAGTCCACCCGCAAGGTCGACACCATCGTCCTGGACAAGACCGGCACCGTCACCACCGGCCAGATGACCCTGCTCGCCGTGCACACCGCCGAGGGCGTGGACCGGGCCGAGGTGCTGCGCCTGGCCGGCGCCCTGGAGCACGCCTCCGAGCACCCGATCGCCCGGGCCATCGCCACCGCCGCCGCCAAGGCCGGCGAACTGCCCGCCGTCGAGGGCTTCGAGAACGTCCCGGGCCTGGGCGTCCAGGGCGTGGTGGACGGCCACGCCGTGGTGGCCGGCCGGGAGGCCCTGCTGAACGAGTGGTCGCAGTACCTGCCCGAGGCGCTGGCCGAGGCCAAGCGCACCGCCGAGGCGGCCGGCCGCACCGCGATCGCGGTCGGCTGGGACGGCGAGGCCCGGGCCGTGCTGGAGGTCGCCGACGCGGTCAAGCCGACCAGCGCCGAGGCCATCGGCAGGCTGCGCGCCCTGGGCCTGACCCCGGTGCTGCTCACCGGCGACAACCGGCTGGTCGCCGAGGCCGTCGCGGCCGAGGTCGGCATCGGGCCGGAGCACGTGATCGCCGAGGTCATGCCGCAGGACAAGGTCGACACCGTCAAGCGGCTGCAGGCCGAGGGCAAGGTCGTCGCGATGGTCGGCGACGGCGTCAACGACGCGGCCGCGCTCGCCCAGGCCGACCTGGGCCTGGCGATGGGCACCGGTACGGACGCCGCCATCGAGGCCGGCGACCTCACCCTGGTCCGTGGCGACCTGCTGGCCGCGGCGGACGCCATCCGGCTCTCCCGCAGGACCCTGGCCACCATCAAGAGCAACCTGTTCTGGGCCTTCGGCTACAACGTCGCCGCCCTGCCGCTGGCCGCCGCCGGCCTGCTCAACCCGATGATCGCGGGGGCCGCGATGGCCTTCTCCTCGGTCTTCGTGGTCGGCAACAGCCTCCGGCTGCGCCGCTTCCGCTGAGCAGCTGAGCCGCCGAGCCGGTCCGCACCGCCGGGCCGCTCCCACCGCCGGGCCGAGGCCCCGGAACCCCACCAGGGTTCCGG
>NZ_JBHUAL010000358.1:0-3875 GCF_042789775.1 Kitasatospora sp. NPDC056800
ACTAGTCTAGTAGGCTGACCTCCCCCTTTTCGCTTCCTACCGCTTGTAGAGCGGCTCCCCCGGCAGCTCCGCACCGGCCGGCAGCACCGCGAGGTCCAGCCCCCGGTCCAGCCGCACCCGCAGCACCGGGTCGGCGGCCACGGCCTGTCCGACCCGCTGGGCGGCCGCCTGCAGCCCGGCCTGGTCCAGCGCCGGGTCGAAGACCACCGCGAGCACCCCGTCCGAGTCCTCCGAGGCCGCCAGCAGCCCGGTGACCACCTGCGGCTCGGCCGCCAGCAGCCCGCGGACCGCCTCGCGCACCTCCGGGTCCCGGACCGGCGGCAGGAACGCGCGGTTCTCCGCCAGCGCCCGCAGCCGGGCACCGCTCAGCAGGAACGGCACCGGCCCGGCCGGGTCGATCAGCAGGGTGTCGGCGCGCTCCGAGAAGGCCACCATCGCTGCCTGCGGGGCCGCGGTCGGCGCCGGGCGGGCGTCGGCGCGCCAGCGGGCGAGCGACTCCAACGACGTGAAGGCCGGCAGCGCGCGGCGCCCGTCCGGGGCCTCCAGCACCGGGACGGCCATGTCGCTGGTCTTCTCGTGCCGGTGCCCGTTCGCGTCCACCTCGACCTCGCCGAGGATCGCGACGATCGGGACCATCAGCCGGGTGGGGGTCAGCGCCGCCAGCACCTCCGGCTCGGCCGCGCGGTCCTGCGACCAGCGGGCGAGGGCCTCGGTGAGCGCCTGGTCGGCGGTGCCGTCGTCGTCGGAGAAGCCGGGATTCGGGATGCTCTTGCCGACGAACGCCGGGTTGGAGAAGTCTTTGCGGTCCACCCGCCCGACCCTATGCCACCGCGCGCGAGCGGCCCCATTTCCCTGCACGCTCCCCGCGCACGGGGCCTACCCACCGGTAGCGCGGTGTGGCACCCTGCGGCCATGGTGATCCTCGACGCGCCCGCGACCGCACCCGCCCCGGTCTCCGACCGCCTCCGGTACGACCGCGCCACCGCCCACCTGGACGGGCCGGTGGCCGTCGTGGACCTCGCCGCGTTCGACGCGAACGCCGCCGACCTGGTCCGCCGGGCCGGCGGCAAGCCGATCCGGCTGGCCAGCAAGTCGATCCGCTGCCGGGCGCTGCTGGAACGGGCCCTGGCCGTGGACGGCTTCCTCGGGGTGATGAGCTTCACCCTGGACGAGTCGCTCTGGCTGGCCCGCACCGGCGTCCGCGACATCCTGCTCGCCTACCCCTCCGCCGACCGGGCCGGCTACGCCGAACTGACCGCCGACCCGGAGGCCGCCCGCGAGATCACCGTCGTCCTGGACGACCCGGCCCAGCTGGACCTGATCGACGCGGCCCGCGGCGGCGACGCCGAGGTGCGGGTCTGCCTGGAGCTGGACACCTCGCTGCAGCTGCTCGGCGGCCGGGTCCGGGTCGGCGCCCGGCGCTCGCCGCTGCGCACCCCCGAGGACCTCGGCGCCTTCGCCGAACTCGTCCAGCGCCGCCGGGGCTTCCGGGTGGTCGGCCTGATGGCGTACGAGGGGCACGTCGCCGGGGTGGGCGACCGGGTGCCCGGCCGGCCGGTGCGCTCGCAGCTGATCCGGCTGATGCAGGCCAGGTCCCGGACCGAACTGGCCGAGCGGCGCGCGGCGGCGGTCCGACGGCTGCGGCGGGTGGCCGACCTGGAGTTCGTCAACGGCGGCGGCACCGGCAGCGTGGAGTCCACCGTGGCCGAGCGCGCCGTCACCGAGGTGGCGGCCGGCTCCGGGCTGTACCAGCCGCGGTTGTTCGACAACTACCGCTCCTTCCGGGGCCGCCCGGCCGCGCTGTTCGGCCAGCCGGTGGTGCGCCGCCCCGGCCTCGGTGTGGTGACCGTGCTCGGCGGCGGCTACCCGGCCTCCGGCGCGGCCGGCCCGGACCGCTCGCCGGTGCCGTACCTGCCGGCCGGGCTGCGCTACGACCCGATGGAGGGCGCCGGGGAGGTGCAGACCCCACTGCTCGGCTCGGCCGCGGACGACCTGCTGATCGGCGACCGGGTCTGGTTCCGGCACGCCAAGGCGGGCGAGCTGTGCGAGCGCTTCGCCGAGCTGCACCTGGTCGAGGGCGACCGGGTCGTGCGGACGGTGCCGACGTACCGGGGCGAGGGGAAGACGTTCCTCTGACGCTTCGTCCGCCTTTGCCCTACCGTGGTGGCGACACTGCGAACGTGAAGGGGGCGGCATGGACGCCGAGCTCGTGCAGGAGATGGTGAGGTCCGGGGCGACCTCGGTGGCCGGACTGATGGCCACGGCCGCCTGGAACCAGGCCAGTTCGCGGATCGCCCGGCTGTTCGGGCGCGGCGAGCGGGACGAGGAGGCGAGCGCCGAGCTGGAGGTGATCCGCGCCGAGGTGCTGGAGGCCGACGGCGACGAGGAGGTCCTGGCCGACCAGGCCGCCGCCCTTCGCAACCGGCTGCGCGCGCTGTTCCGCACGAACCCGCAGGCGGCCGAGGAACTCTTCGACATCCTCCGGGAGTTCCTGCCCGGGCAGTTCGAGAAGGCGCCCGGCGGGACCTACATCATCAACACCATCAGCGGCAGCTCGACCGTCAACAGCGATCTCGTGATCCAGGCCGGCATCATCCACGACATGCGGCACTGACCTTTCCGGAGCCTTAACGGGGCCCGATGGAACGGCTAACCACGGCCGTCCGTCGGGCCTTTGTCCTGCTCCGGGGCCTACAGTCCGTCAACAAGCACAGTACGCGCGGCTATTGCCTTCTGGTCCAGACCAATCCTACGCTCTGGCCGGGAGCCGCGCGCCGGGCCGGCGGCTCCCGAACGGGCAGGCGTGCCCGTTCCCCCACGCACGCCCGGAACGACGGTCAAGGAGTCCCCACCCCATGTCCATCAAGCGAAGTGCCCTGTCCGTCGGCGTGATCGGCGCCGCGGTCGTCGCGGTGGCCGGTGCCACCGCCGGCACCGCCAGCGCCCACGGCACGATGACCAACCCCGTGAGCCGGGTCGCCGCCTGCTACGCCGAGGGCCCCGAGCACCCGGTGTCCCAGATCTGCAAGGACCTCGTCGCCGCGAGCGGCACCCAGCCGCTGTACGACTGGAACGAGGTCAACATCGCCAACGCCAACGGCAACCACCAGGCGCTGATCCCGGACGGCAAGCTCTGCTCGGCCAACCGCGACAAGTACGCGGCGCTGGACTGGCCGCGCACCGACTGGCCGGCCACCGCGGTGAAGTCCGGCGCCTTCACCTTCCAGTTCCGCACCACCGCGCCGCACGTCGGCACCCAGACCGTCTACATCACCAAGGCGGGCTACGACCCCACCAAGCCGCTGAAGTGGTCGGACCTCGACCCGACCCCGGTGGCCAAGGTGCAGGTCGACCGCAACGCCGTCAACGGCTCCTACAGCTACTCCGGCACCCTGCCGCAGCGCACCGGCCGCCAGGTGCTGTACACGGTGTGGCAGCGCAGCGACAGCCCGGAGGCCTTCTACGCCTGCTCCGACGTCGACTTCGGCGCCTCCGCCACCGCCGCGTCGGCGCTCACCGCCCAGGCCCCGGCCGCGCCCAGCGACGCCCAGATCGCGGCCGACGCCTCCAAGTCCACGGTCGCCCACCACGGCCACGGCGGGGACCCGGACTCCCCGGCCGGCCAGGTGATCCCGACCGCCTCGGCGGCCGTGGGCGGTACCTCGGCCACCGGTCCGCTGCTGCTCGCGGGTGCCGCCGCGATCAGCGTCGGCTGGGCCGGCATGGTGCTCCGGCGCCGTCGCGTCGAGGCTGTTCGACGCGACTCCTGACGCCGGGCGCGGGACCGGGCCGGCCACACCCCCGTCCGGCCCGGTTCCCGCGGCACCACCCCGCGCACGAGCGAACGGCGGCGGCCCACCCGGAGGGTTCCCTCC
>NZ_JBHUAL010000359.1:0-3822 GCF_042789775.1 Kitasatospora sp. NPDC056800
CCGCCACACCGTTGGGGGGGTTGGGGGGGCCGGGGGCGGTTGGGCCCCGGGGGGGGGGGTTTGTGGGCCCGGCCGTTTTCTTGTTCTTGTGGGTGGTGGGGGCCCCGCCCCCCCCATCGACCGGGGATGATCTGGTCGCTGAGCGCTTCGAAGGCCTTCGCACGCCCGGAGGGGTCGACCTTCCTGGCGACGCCGTTGACGACGACGGAGCGGTAGTTGAGCGAGGTGCTGATGGCCGCGCGTCCGACGACGAGGCCGTCGACGAGGGTGACGGCCAGGGAGACGGACACGCCGTCCTCGCTCCACAGGTGCTTCAGCGAGACCGGGATCCCGGTCGGGTAGTAGATGGACCCGTGCAGGTAGAGGAGCCTCCGGCCGCCTTCCTCGTGGTAGGCGTAGACCATGGGGACGCACCTCGGCCTGATCGTCAACCGGTCGCCCGGGGTGCTGATCTCGAGGTGGGCGACGGTGCAGACGAAGCCCGCCTTGAGGACGGGGACCCAGTCGTTCGGGTCGGTGCTCACCTGCGTCCTCTTGCCGAACGCCGCGGCGTCCGACGACCCTGTGACGGTGCCCGGTTCCTGGGACATGGCGGGCATGGCGACTCCTTCACGACGGGGGAGGGGAGGGGCCCGGCTCCGCGGGTGACGGGAGCGGGCCCGGGACACGGGTCATGCCTACGGCACGGCGGGCGCCCGACGGGCCCCAACGTGCGCACGGCGGTGGCGGATCACCCCGCCAGAGCAACGATCCCGCCGGCCGCGACCGCGGGACGCCGGGACGTTCCGATGCGCCATCCGGCCGTCCGCCGTTGGGACGGGAACGCCCCGCGGCCGTGGCCGGCGGCTTCGGCCGGTCGGCTGACGGGGGCCGGTCGAGTCGGCCGGAAGAACGTTTCGGCTTTTCCGGCTGGTTGCCGGTGGGGGTAATTCCTCATACCGGCAAGGGGATTCACGGACCGGTGACGCCCATGCGTGTCCGGTCGGCGGCGGGCCGGGGCGCAACCATACTCGTGGACGCCGAGACCGGAGAGGCGATCCGAAAAGGGGACGCCGCCGCGGCGGACGCGAAAGGGAGATTCATGCCGGACAACGACGAGTACCCGAAGCCCCTCAAAGATTTCCTCGACAGGATCGACGACTGGTACCGCACCAATCACGAGGGCTTCAAGACCCTGTTCGACGCGACGATCGCCAACGTGGTGAAGTGTCCGGCCGACCCGACCGATCCCGATGGAAAGAAGGTGTACTACGACTGGCAGGGGAAGGGCATCGAGGATCTGAAGAAGTTCTTCGCGGAGTGGTACACCAACTGGACCACGACGAAGCCCAACGACGGCCTGGACTACATCGAGAAGTTCAGCTGGCTCACCTACGAGAACGACTACGGGATGGTCTTCGTGACCTGCGGTCCCGGCCTGGAGATGACCAAGGACTTCACCAACCTGCAGGGCGACCAGATGGATGACACGGGGAAGGACGGGCAGAAGCTCATCAAGCTCTGGGAGAGCGAACTCGGCACGAGGATGGCGGACTTCGAGGACGGCCCCTGGGCCACCTTCAACCAGTTCTTCATCCGGGAACTCCGGGATGACAAGGTGCGGCCGATCGACGCCCAGGACGACAACAGCGTGGTGGTCGCCCCGACCGACTGCGTCATCAACATGATCGTCGACGACCTGGCCGAGGAGACGCCGATCCCGGTCAAGACGGTCACCATGAACGTCAAGCAGCTGCTCGCCGGTTCCGATTACTACAAGAGGTTCGTCCCCAGGGAGGAGGGCGGCAGGATGCTCCCCGGGGGCACGGCCGTGTCGTGCATCCTGATGCCCGACACCTACCACTGGTACCACGCGCCGGTAGCGGGTGAGGTCGTGGAGTCCCACGACGACGTCCACGGAATCTACTACGGGATGCGGGACTTCCCCGAGCTCCTCAACAAGGGGAACGTCGGCTACGGGTTCGACTACGAGATGTTCGACACCTTCCGCCGCGGATACCTCATCTTCAGGACGATGTTCACCGACCCCAGGGGGGGCAAGCACGAGACGCACGTGGCGATGGTGACCGTCGGCCTCAACTCGATCGGCTCCGTGCAGTACGAAGCGGACTTCAAGAACCCCCAGAAGCCCGTCCCGGTGACGAAGGGCCAGAAGATCGGGAACTTCCAGTACGGCGGCTCCCTGAACATCCTGCTGTTCGAGCACGGCCGCTTCCCGGCCCTGCAGCTGCACATGGGGCAGCGCATCGGGACCCTTGAGGACCCGGAGCGGACGAACGGGCTGTTCAGCCACCCCCACCACGCGCAGTCCCGCCGGGGCATCCCGTTCGCCCGGTGATCCTGCTGATCCTGCTGATCCCGTCGATCCCGTTGATCCGCTCCCGAACGAAGGACTGAACCATGGACCCGGACGATCTCGTCACGTCGATCCCGGCGAACCTCCTCGACACCAAGAGCCTCGAGCTGGGGATCCGCTCCTACGCGGGGCGCGTACAGCTCGACGGCACGGGCACCGCGAAGAACAACCTCTTCTACTGGTTCTTCGAGAGCCAGACCTGCAGCCCCCACGTGCCCGTCGCCGACCAGCAGGACCTGATCAGCGCCACACCGCTGGTGATCTGGCTCAACGGAGGCCCCGGCGCCTCCTCGCTGATCGGGCTCTTCCTGGAGAACGGCCCGCTGACCATCACCGAGGACACCGTCGGGACCGTGTCGCTGACCACCACCAGCTGGAACCAGGAGGCGCACCTCCTCTACTGGGACCAGCCCCTGGGCGCCGGGTACAGCCACTCCGACGACCCCAAGCACGACGAGTACGTCGAGGACGAGGCCGAACTCGGCCACATGTTCTGGCAGGCGCTCCAGAAGTTCTTCCAGCTGCACCCCGAGTACGCGAAGTGCCCGCTGTACGTCTGCGGCGAGAGCTACGCCGGCAAGTACGTGCCGGCGATCGCCCTGGAGATCGACAAGCAGAACGGGCGGAAGGCGGGACAGCACATCGACCTGCGCGGGATCGCGGTGGGCAACGGCTGGATCACCCCCGAGCTCTCGCTGGGCCTCATGATCGACTACGTCTACACCACCGGGTTCATCGGCCTCGGCCAGCGCGAGGAACTGCTCCGGGACTACGCGAAGGTCCAGGCCGAGATCAAGGAAGGCAGCATGGTCCAGGCCACCAAGGACGGCAACGCCCTGGTGGACAAGACCCTGGCCTACGGCGGGAACTTCGACATCTACGACGCCCGGGGCTGGAAGGGCCTGCCCTGGGAGACGCTGAAGGCGTACCTGAACACCGATCCCGTCAGGAAGGCCCTGCACGTGCCGCTCGGGCTCGAGTGGACGTGCGACGACAACACGGGCCCGGTGGCCGATGCCCTGGTAGAGGACAACATGGCGGACGCGTCCGACAAGTACGGCGCGCTCATCGACAGGAGCGACGGGGGCATCAAGCGCTACAAGGTGCTGCTCTACACCGGGAACTTCGACACCGCCTGCGGCTTCCGGAGCACCGAGGAGATCCTCGACAGGCTCATGCGGGACCGCGACCCGGAGTGGCACGGCGCGCCCCGTCTGATCTGGCAGCAGCCGCCGGGCGACCCCAAGGGCTTCGTCCGCCAGCGCGGCAACCTGACGCAGGTGTCCATCCCCGACTCCGGTCACGAGGTGCCGGCGTACCAGCCGGAGACCTGCCGGGAGATGCTCTACAACTGGCTCTTCGAGCGCCCCTTCCACGGGCACGACCCGCAGGGACCGCTCGTGTAGCGGACCGGCGACGGCGCCGGGGAGTTGATCGGACGGCGGGGCGGCACTGCGGTGCCGCCC
>NZ_JBHUAL010000360.1:0-3799 GCF_042789775.1 Kitasatospora sp. NPDC056800
GAGTCCGGTAAGCGGCCCCTTTAAAAGAGCCTTCGGCCTATCAGGCCTCAGTACGCTGGGCGGGAATCCCAGCCAGCAGAGCGCGCACCTCCGCCTCACGGTAACGGCGGTGACCACCGAGCGTGCGAATCGACGTCAGCTTGCCTGCCTTGGCCCAGCGGGTGACCGTCTTCGGGTCCACGCGGAACATGGTGGCAACCTCTGCCGGCGTCAGCAGCGGCTCAGCATCAGGGGTACGAGCGGTCATGAGCGGCCTCCTCGGGAGAACCGAACCAGGGCGGTTCTATCCTTCAAATTCTGCACCTTGGCCCGCGATGCCCGAAATGGCATAGACGGGCCGAGTCGGTTATAGGACGAACGGCTTGTCCTGGTGTCTACAACTACACCATCCGTCCAGCCCTATCGACCAAACCGCCAAAATTGACCCCTCACGGGTTCAAGGCCGACGGATGGCGATGGACCACCCCATAGCGGACAGTCACATAGTGATGACATCCGGTTACGAGGGGACCAGACCCTCCGTTTCCCCGCAAAGCACGCATCGACTCCAGAACCACCCAAAAGTGGGCACGCTCACGTGAAGTTGGGCTGGTTGTCCCATTTTTGCACATAGGGGTAAGTTCGCGTCAACGGTGAGTAGTGTCACGTTCGGCAGCTATTGACCCGAACCGGGACCTTGGTCATCCGATGTGCAGCCCTTAGGACTCTTACAGTCATACACGCGCGGTCGGACGTCAGTTCGCGTGCCGCAGCGCCAGCACCCGGCGCCACCGCACCGTCAGCTCCCCGTGGACCCGCAGCGCCTCCGCGGTGTCCCCGGCCCGCAGCGCCCGCAGCCCCTCCTCCAGCTCCCCCGCCGAACGGTCCGCCAAGAGCCGCTCCGGGCCCAGCAGATGCACCAGGCCCCCGTAGTCCAGCTCCACCAGCGAGCGCGGGTGGAACTCCTCCAGCCAGCGCCCGACCCGCTCCGCCCCCCGCACCAGGTCCCCGTCCGGCGCCGCCTCGCGCAGCGCCCGGAAGGCCCGCGCCACCCGTCGGCGCGCCTGCGCCATCGGCACCAGGTAGAACAGCGCCGCCGGCCGGCCGCCCCGCCCCGCTCCCCCGCCCGGGCCGTCCACCGACCCCTCCTCCCCCGGCCTTTCCCCGCCCGGCACGAAGCAGCGGTCCTCGTCCCCGAACGGCAGGAACCAGTGCACCGGCACCTCCCACCGGCTGGTCAGGATCCACGGCCGGGCGTCCGGGTGCTCGGCCCGCCAGCGCTCCCGGTCCGCCTCGGCGGCCGCCCGGGTCACCGGCGGCAGCGCGGTGTCCAGCAGCGCCACCGGCGCCCCGGCCCGCAGCTCCTCCAGCGCCTGCCAGCTGCGCAGCCTGGTCGCCCACGGGCAGACGTACAGGACGCCGTCCACCAGCCGCAGGTACGCCCGCCCGCTCTCCCGCTCGGGCAGTGCCCGGGGCGTGCGGGCGGCCAGCCCGGCGAGCGCCTCCCGCTGCTCCTCCAGCACCGCCGCCGCCACCGGCTGGGCCGGCTCCGCGGCGTCCGGCCCGTGCTCCGCCGCCCAGGCCTGCCAGCGGGCCCGGTCGGGCTCCGGGTAGGCGGCCAGCGGCTCGTAGACCCGCAGGTGGGCCGCGTAGGGCGGCTGTACGGAGGTACGTACGACGGTCACGTCCTGCATGGTCGCACGCGCCGCGCGGCCCCGGGAGAGCGCGCCCCCGCACCGTTCGCGCCCGCACTCCGCACCGCCGTCCGTCTCACCCCTCGGACGTCCGGCCCCGGCTCGGGCAAGACGCCGGACCGGCGGCGCGCCCCCGACTACGCTTCGCCCTAGGCGCCCGCACCACAGCAGCGGGCCTTCAATACTGGAGTCACCACAGTGACCGACGTACAGACCCCCGCCACGCACCCCGCACCCGGCGTGCTCAGCAGGATCTTCCGTACCGAGCAGGACGGCGCCCCCGGCGACGGTCACGAGCAGGTCGTCCTCTGCCACGACCGCAGCTCGGGTCTGAAGGCGATCATCGCCATCCACTCGACCGCCCTGGGCCCGGCCCTCGGCGGCACCCGCTTCTTCCCGTACGCCTCCGAGGAGGCGGCGCTGGAGGACGCGCTGAACCTGTCCCGCGGGATGTCCTACAAGAACGCGCTGGCCGGGCTGGACCTCGGCGGCGGCAAGGCCGTCATCATCGGCGACCCGAACAAGGACAAGAACGAGGCGATGCTCCGGGCCTACGGCCGCTTCGTCGAGTCCCTGCGCGGCCGCTACATCACCGCCTGCGACGTGGGCACCTACGTCCAGGACATGGACGTCATCGCCCGCGAGACCGAGTTCGTGACCGGCCGCTCGCCCGAGCACGGCGGCGCCGGCGACTCGTCCATCCTGACCGCCTTCGGCGTCTTCCAGGGCATGCGCGCCACCGCCCAGGCCCGCTGGGGCCAGCCGACCCTGCGCGGCAAGCGGGTCGGCGTCGCGGGCGTCGGCAAGGTCGGCCACTACCTGGTCGGCCACCTGGTCGCGGACGGCGCCACGGTCGTCGTCACCGACCCCTTCGAGGCCGCCGTCAACCGCGTGCGCGCGGCCCACCCCGAGGTCGAGGTGGTCGCCGACACCGCCGCCCTGCTCCAGGCGAAGCTGGACGTCTACGCCCCCTGCGCCCTCGGCGGCGCGCTGACCGACGACGTCGTCGCGGCGCTGGGCGGCTTCGGCACCTCGATCGTCTGCGGCGCGGCCAACAACCAGCTGTCCCACCCGGGCGTCGAGAAGGACCTCGCCGACCGCGGCATCCTCTACGCCCCGGACTACCTGGTGAACTCCGGCGGCGTCATCCAGGTCGCCGACGAGATCGACGGCTTCAACTTCGAGCGGGCCAAGAACAAGGCCACGAAGATCTTCGACACCACCCTGGAGATCTTCACCCGGGCGACGGCCGACGGCGTCCCGCCGGCGGTCGCGGCCGACCGCCTGGCCGAGAAGCGGATGCGCGAGATCAGCGCCCTGCGCACGGTGCTGCTGCCCGGCGCCCGCCGCGGCTGACGGGTCACCAGCCGACCCCGTGGCGCGCGGGGGGCCGTCCCAGTGGCCCCCCGCGCATCACGATGTGGAACCGGATTCTCACTTCTCCGGCCGAACGGGTGATCCGAAGCCCCCCTAGGGGGGATAATCAGTCCTGGAACGACGGACCCAAGACACCTCTGGACAGCGCGCAAAACGCCGCAAAACCTCCCTTGACCTGGGAAGACCTGGTCGCGGGTGCGGTCGGTGCGCGCCACGTCACACTGACGACGTACCGTCCAGCGGCGGAAACAGGTACCGTTAATGCTCCAAGGGACGGTCCTCCCATTCGGGCAGGCCGGTCCTGATCATGAACACGTGTCAGACTCGGGGCCGTGAGCCCCATCGTTGAGGGGGTCGACCCATGGGGCGCGGCCGGGCCAAGGCCAAGCAGACGAAGGTCGCCCGCGAGCTGAAGTACAACAGCGGCGGGTTCGACGCTAACCGTCTGTCCAACGAGCTGGGCGTATCGCCGTCCACCGCTTCGATCGAGCCGGAGCCGATCGAGGAGGAGGAGGACGACGACCCGTACGCGGAGTACGCCGCCCGCTACGCCGACCTCGACGACGACGGCGACACCGAGCCGGGCACCGGGCCGTCGCAGGCCTCCCGCCGCTCGTAACAAGCAGTCCCGCCGGACCGGTCCGGGCGCCCTGGGCGCCGGGCCGGTCTTCGGCGTTCCCGCGTACGGCGGTCGCCGCGCGGGCCGGTCCTGACGACGGAAGGGCCCCTCCGGAGCTCCGGAGGGGCCC
>NZ_JBHUAL010000361.1:0-3714 GCF_042789775.1 Kitasatospora sp. NPDC056800
GGCGCGGCGCGGGCCGGGGGGGGGGGGGGGGGGGCCGGGGGCGGCGGGGGGGGTGGGGGCCTCGGCCCCCCCCGGGGTTGGGGGGGCCGCGGGGCGGGGCCCCCCCCCCCCCTCCCCCACCTGCTGGCCGCCTCGGGCGGCGGCTGGAGCGGCCCCGGACCTCCCCCACACGGAGCAGGGGCCGCTCGTTCGACACCGACACTACGCCTGCGGAACACCGCCGCCGAGCGGCCTTGACGCCCCCCTGTCGCCCACCGGGCCGCTCTTGACGGCTCGTTGACGGGGGCGCGCCGGCACCGGTGCGCCGGTCCGTCACGGCACGTACCGGTACCCGATCCCCGGCTCGGTGACCAGGTGCCGCGGCCGGGCCGGATCGCGCTCCAACTTGCGGCGCAGCCCCGCGAAGTAGACCCGCAGATAGTTGCCGCGCCCCTCCTGGGCCGGACCCCACACCTCGCGCAGGATCTGCCTCCCGGGCACCAGCCGGCCCGGGTTGGCGAGCAGCAGGGCGAGGATGCGCCACTCGGTCGGGGTGAGCCGGACCGGGCCGTTCGGGCCGTGCACCGCGGTGGCCGCGAGGTCCACGGTGTGGTCGCCGATCACCGGCCGGCCCAGCGGCACGTCGCCCAGCGGCCGGCGCAGCACGGCGCGCAGCCGGGCCAGCAGCTCGTCCATCAGGAACGGCTTGGTGAGGTAGTCGTCGGCGCCCGCGTCCAGGGCGCCCACCTTGTCGGCGGCGTCCGTCCGGCCGGAGAGCACGATGATCGGCACCGCGCTGTGGGTGCGCAGGCCGCGCAGCACGTCCATGCCGTCGAGGTCGGGCAGGCCGAGGTCGAGCAGGACGGCGTCCGGGGCGCTGTGCGCGGCGCGGTCCAGCGCCTCCCCGCCGCTGGCGGCGGTGCGGACGGCGTAGTGCCGGGCGCTGAGGTTGATCCGCAGGGTACGCAGGAGGGCGGGCTCGTCGTCGACGACCAGAATCTCACTCATGCGCCCGCCTCGCTTCGCTCGGCAGTCGCTTCGCGAGACACGCACCTTTCGATGGTTCGTTCACTTCGTTCACTCATGTGGAGGTTCCTCCCCGGAGTCTCCAGGCTCGGTGGTGCTGGGCGCGGTGGTGGCGGCGGGCAGGGTGAGCAGCATGGTGGTGCCGCCGCCCGGGGTGTCCTCGACCTCCAGGCTGCCGCCCATCGCCTCGGCGAGGCCGCGGGAGAGGGCGAGGCCGAGGCCGACGCCGGTGGTGTTGTCGGTGTCGCCGAGGCGCTGGAAGGGCAGGAAGACCCGGTCGCGGTCCTCGGGGGCGATGCCGGGGCCGCGGTCGATCACCCGGATCTCCACCTGGTCGGCGTGGTGGCTGGCGGTGACCAGGACGGGCGCGCCGGGGGCGTTGTACCGCAGCGCGTTGGTGATCACGTTGGCGAGCACCCGCTCCAGCAGCGGCGGGTCGGCGAGCACCGGCGGGGCGGTGTCCAGGTCGAGCGGCTGCACCGGCGCGTACGGGTCGGGGAGGCTGTCGAGCGCCCGGGGCAGGATCTCGTCGAGGTGGGTCTCGGTGAGGTGCAGGGTGAGCGCGCCGGCCTGGAGGCGGCTCATGTCGAGCAGGTTGTCGACCAGCCGGGTGAGCTTGACCAGCGACTCGTCGGCGGTGGCGAGGAGTTCGGCCTGGTCCTCGGGCGAGAACTCGACGTCGGGGCTGAGCAGCGAGCCGACCGAGGCGCGGGCGGCGGCCAGCGGGGTGCGCAGGTCGTGGCTGACGGCGGCGAGCAGGGCGGTGCGCATCCGGTCGGCGGCCTTGATCGGCTCGACCTCGGCGGCGACCACGGCCAGCCGGTCGCGCTCCAGCGCGGCGGCGACGTGGGCGGCGAAGGCGGTCAGCACCCGCTGGTCGGCGGCGGGCAGCCGGCGGCCGGTGAGCACCAGGAGGGCGTCCGCGCCGACCGGGACCTCGGCGGTCTCGTGCGGCCCCTCGCCGTCGCCCTGGTGGTCCCCCTCGCTGTGCGCGAGCACCTCGCCGTCGCCCCGGGAGAGCAGCGCGACGGCCCGCATGCCGAAGGCCGTCCGGGACTTCTCCAGCAGGGCGGGCAGCGCGTCGGCGCCGCGCAGCACGCTGCCGGCCAGGGTGGAGAGGGTCTCGGCCTCGGCGGTGGCGCGGGCGGCCCGGCTGGTGAGCCGGCCGGCGTGGTCGACCACGGTGGAGACGGTGAGCGCGATCGCGGCGAAGACCACCAGGGCGACGATGTTGTTGGTCTCGCCGATGGTCAGGCTGTGGACCGGCGGGATGAAGTAGTAGTTGAGCAGCACCGAGGCGACGACCGAGGCCAGCAGGGCCGACACCGCGCCGCCGAGCAGGGCGACGATCACCACGCCGAGCTGGAAGATCAGCGCGTCGGTGGTCAGGTTGATGCTGTGGTCCGCCTGCGAGAGCAGGACGGTGAGCAGCCAGGGCACCGCCAGGCCGGCCAGGTAGCCGGCGATGGTGCGGCGCCGGGAGTGGCGGCGGCCGAGCGAGGGCAGCCGGCCGCGGCCGGTGAACTCGTGGGTGACCATGTGGACGTCGATGTCCTCGGAGTCGTCCACGGTGGTCTGCCCGGTGCCGGGGCCGGTGAGGAAGCGGTTGATCCGGCCGCGGCGGCTGGTGCCGAGCACCAGCTGGGTGGCGTGGTGGGCGCGGGCGAAGGTGAGCAGCGCGGTCGGGACGTCGTCGCCGACCACCACGTGGTAGCTGCCGCCGAGGGTCTCCACCAGCTGCCGCTGCTGGGCGAGGGCGCCGGAGGAGGCGCCGGCCAGGCCGTCGCTGCGGGAGACGTGGACGGCCAGCAGTTCGCCGCCGGCCGTGCGGTCGGCGATCCGGGCGGCGCGGCGGATCAGGGTCTCGCCCTCGGGGCCGCCGGTGAGGGCGACCACGACCCGCTCGCGGGTCTCCCAGACCCGGTCGATGTTGTGGCTGGCCCGGTAGTCGCGCAGTCCCTCGTCCACCCGCCCGGCCACCCAGAGCAGGGCGAGTTCGCGCAGGGCGGTGAGGTTGCCGACCCGGAAGTAGTTCGAGAGCGCGGCGTCCACCTTCTCCGCCTTGTAGACGTTGCCGTGGGCCATCCGGCGGCGCAGTGCCTGCGGGGCCATGTCGACGAGTTCGATCTGGTCGGCCCGGCGGACCACCTCGTCCGGGACGGTCTCCCGCTGCGGGATGCCGGTGATCTTCCGGACGACGTCGTTCAGCGATTCCAGGTGCTGGATGTTGACGGTGGTGACGACGTCGATCCCGGCGGCGAGCAGTTCCTCGACGTCCTGCCAGCGCTTGGCGTGCCGGCCGCCTGGGATGTTGGTGTGCGCCAGCTCGTCCACCAGCACGACGGACGGGCGGCGGGCGAGCACGCCGTCGAGGTCCATCTCGTCGAACCCGGCGTCCCGGTAGTCGCGGTGGACGCGGGGCACGACCTCCAGGCCCGCCAGCATGGCCTCGGTGTGCGGTCTGCCGTGGCACTCGATGTACCCGACCACGACGTCGGCCCCGCGCTCCTGTCTGCGCCGGGCCTCGTCCAGCATCCGGTACGTCTTGCCGACCCCCGGCGCGGAGCCGAGGTACACCCTCAGCCGGCCGCCGCGGATGCCGGTACCGGGGGTGAGGTCGCGGGCCATGGGCACTGCTCTTTCCATCGGGAGGTGGTGCACGTCTGCGGACGCGGGTCGGCCGGCCCGGGCGCGGGAGGCGTGCCCCCG
>NZ_JBHUAL010000362.1:0-3679 GCF_042789775.1 Kitasatospora sp. NPDC056800
GTACGGTCACGGGTGCCGCCCCTCGGCGGTGCTGCTTCGCGCGCTAGATGATCAGGCTGAGCGGCATGATCAGGGCGATGGCGACCACCGAGATCACCGTCTCCATCACCGACCAGGACTTCAGCGTCTGCCCGACGCTCATCCCGAAGTACTCCTTCACCAGCCAGAAGCCGGCGTCGTTGACGTGCGAGAGGAACAGCGAACCGGCGCCGATCGCGAGCACTAGCAGGGCCGCGTGGGTCGAGGACATGTTCGCGGCGAGCGGGGAGACGATGCCGGCCGCGGTGATCGTGGCGACCGTCGCCGAGCCGGTGGCCAGGCGGATCAGCACGGCGATCAGCCAGCCGAGCAGCAGCGCGGAGATGTGCCACTTGCCGGACCACTCGCTGACCGCGTTGCCGACGCCCACGTCGATCAGGGTCTGCTTGAAGCCGCCGCCCGCGCCGACGATGAACACGATGCCGGCGATCGGGCCGAGCGACTTGCCGACGGTGTCGGAGATCCGGGCCTTGTCGAAGCCGGCCGCCTTGCCGAGCGTCACCATGCCGAGCAGGGTCGCGGCGAGCAGCGCGATCAGCGGGGAGCCGATGAAGTCGAACACCCGCTGGCCCAGCGCCTTCGGGTTGTCGATCACCACGTCGGCCAGCGCCTTGCCGAGCATCAGCACGACCGGCAGCAGGATGGTGGCCAGCACCGCGGCGAAGGAGGGGGTGCGGTCGTGCTTGGCCGTCTCCTCGGGGGCGGTGGCCGCCGGGATCTCCAGCGGGCCGACCCAGCGCTCGGCCACCCGGGCGAACAGCGGACCGGCGATGATCAGGGTCGGGACGGCGATCAGCAGGCCGAGCGCCAGGGTGATGCCGAGGTCGGCCTTCAGCGCGTCGACGGCGACCAGCGGGCCCGGGTGCGGGGGCACCAGGCCGTGCAGCACCGACAGGCCGGCCAGGGCCGGGATGCCGACCCGCATCAGCGGCACGTTGCCGCGGCGGGCGACCAGCAGCACGATCGGGATCAGCAGGACGACGCCGACCTCGAAGAACAGCGGCAGGCCGAGCACGGCCGCGATCAGCGCCATCGCCCAGGGCAGCGCCTTGTTGCCGGTGCGGGAGAGCACGGTGTCGGCGATGATGTTGGCGCCGCCGGAGTCGGCGAGCAGCTTGCCGAGCATCGCGCCGAGGCCGATCAGCAGGCCGACGCTGGCGACGGTGGAGCCGAAGCCCGTCGAGAAACTGCTGAGCAGCTTGTCGAAGGGGGCGCCCGCGACGGCGGCCAGCAGACCGGAGCCGAGCGTGAGGGCGAGGAACGGGTGCAGCTTCAGCTTGGTGATCAGTACGACGATCGCACCGATGCTGAGCAGCACCGCGATCAGCAGCTGGGAGTCGCTGCTGGTGTGCGGCAGGGCCGGTGGGGCGGCCGCCAGCAGAGTGGGGGCAATGCTCACGCGAGGTCTCCATTGACGGGCCGCAGCAGCGCCACGGCCATCTCGACGAGTTCTTCGGGGGACGGGCCCACGTCCAGGGCGGCGCCGCGCTCGTCCGCACCCAGGGGCTCCAAGGTGGCGTACTGGGAGTCGAGCAGCGACGTCGGCATGAAGTGGCCGGTGCGGTGGGAGAGCCGGTCCTCGACCAGCTCGTGACCACCGCTGAGGTGCAGGAAGAAGGCACCCGGGGCGTCCGCGCGCAGGATGTCGCGGTAGCGGTGCTTCAGCGCCGAGCAGGTCACCACGCCGCCGGTACCGGCCTCGGCCCGCTCCTTGAGCCAGGCGCCGATGGCGCGCAGCCAGGGCGCGCGGTCCTCGTCGTCCAGCGGGATGCCGGCCGACATCTTGGCGATGTTGGCCGCCGGGTGGAAGTCGTCCGCCTCGGCGAAGGGGAGGGCGAGGCGGTCTGCCAGCAGGCGGGCCAGGGTGGTCTTGCCGACGCCCGAGACGCCCATCACCACGATGGTGAGGGGGGACTGCGGGAAGTCGTGGTTCTCGACGCTGAGAGCCATGGGGTGGTGCTCCTTCGTTGCCTGGCCGCCACTATCGCCTCAAAGATATGACGTATTCAAGTGGCGGAAACCAAATCGTCATACTTTTGCGGTGTGGTCTGGGTCGCAGGGCGACAGGACCCGGACCGCGGGGCGGCACGCCCCGGACCGCGGGGCGGCACGACCACCGCCACAGGGCGACGTGAACGCGCGCGGGGCGGGCGTCTACCCTGGGCGGATGGAGATCCAGGGGCTGCCCGGGCGGCTGCTTGACGAGCTCGGACCGGCGATCGCGTCGGGGGAGGTCCCCGAGGGGGCCGTGCTGCGCGGCGAGGAGCTGGAGCACCGGTTCGGGGTCTCCCGGACGGTGGTCCGGGAGGCGGTGCGGATCCTGGAGGGGATGCGCATGGTGGCGTCCCGGCGACGGGTCGGGATCACCGTGCAGCCGAAGTCGGTCTGGGACGTCTTCGACCCGATGGTGATCCGCTGGCGCCTGGCCGGCTCGGACCGGCCCGCCCAGCTGCGCTCGCTCGGCTCCCTGCGGGTGGCCGTCGAACCGGCCGCGGCCGCGCTCGCCGCCACCCACGCGAGCGACGACGACCGGCGCGAACTCAGTTCACTGGCCGTGGATCTGACGGTCACCGCGCGGGCCGCCGACCTGGCCACCTTCCTCGAACACGACATCGCCTTCCACTCCCTGGTGCTGCGCGCCTCCGGCAACGAGATGTTCGCCCACCTCGGGGACACCGTCGCGGCGGTGCTCACCGGCCGGACCGAGTACCATCTGATGCCCGATCAGCCGGAGTCGTACGCGATCCGGCTGCACCGCGAGGTCGCGGAGGCGATCTGCGCCAAGGACGCCGGCCACGCCGAGCGGGCGATGCGGACGATCGTGAGCGGCGCGCTGGAGGAGCTCAACGCCCAGCTGGACTGAACCGGGGCGCCGGGGGCGTCTGCCAGGCCTGCCGGGACGGCAATGACGGGCCGGATGGCACGGTTTGGCGGCAGTTCGGCGGTTATGGAGGCATAGTCCTGGTTCGGCGGGGCAGAGTGAGCCGAGGGGGCGCGTTTCGTGTGCGCCCGTTCCGTATGCTTCACCGAACACGCGCCACGCGCCTGGGGGTCGCTCGATGTCCGTGCCACGCCGCCGCCGTCGCCGCCTACCCGACGAGGTACGCGCCGCCGCAGTCCGGGCGGTGCTCTGCCTGTCCTTCACCCTGGTCGGCGTCGTGGTGGCGACGCTGGCCTCGTACGCGGACAGTTGGCTGCTGACGCCCGCGCTGCTGGCGATGGGGCTGGGGGTGTTCGGCACCATGTGGTGCCTGGTGGAGATCCTGATCTCCCGCCAGGTCGCGGCCCAGCGGATGCAGTCGCCGGGCTCCGCGCACCCGATGGCGGGCAGCCGGGCGCCCTCCGAGCCGCTGGCCGCGCGGCCGTTCCCCCGGCCCGGCTCGTCCTCGGTGTACCGGCAGCCGTACGAGTCGCCGCAGCCGCAACCGCAGCCGTACGGGCCGGGGCGGCAGCAGCCCCAGCCGTACGGGTCGGGGCAGCCGCCGTACGGGAACCAGCAGCCGCCCCGACCGCCGTACCAGCAGCCCTACCAACCGCCGCAGCAGCCGCCGCGCCAGGCCCGGGTGCAGCCCAACCACCCGTAGCACCAGGCCGATCGGTCAGTCCCGGAGCGGCAGCGCCCGGTAGTGGGTGGTGAGCC
>NZ_JBHUAL010000363.1:0-3607 GCF_042789775.1 Kitasatospora sp. NPDC056800
GTGGCGGGGGCGGGCCCCGGTTCCGCCACCGGTTCCGGTTCCGGCTCCCGGTCCTGTCTCTCCGGCTCCGGCCCCCGGTTCCGCCTCAGTCCCGCACACGTCCGTTTCGCACGCCTCCCCCCGTCACGTCGACCCCGGATCGGCCATGCTCTCCTTCGTCCTGCGGCGGACCGCCCAGGCCCTCGCGGTCCTGGTCGCGGTCTCCGCCGCCGCCTTCGCCCTCTTCTACGCCGCGCCCGCCGACCCGGCCCGCGCCGCCTGCGGCCCGCGCTGCGACAGCGGGCAGGTCGCGGCGGTGCGCCAGAGCATGGGCCTGGACCAGCCGCTGCTCACCCAGTACACCGACTACCTGGCCGGGGTCGTCGCCGGGCGGGACATCGGCGACGTGGACGGCTCGACCATCCACTGCGACGCCCCCTGCCTCGGCTACTCCTACCGGCTGCACCAGCCGGTCAGCGAGGCCCTCGCCGACCACCTGCCGGTCACCCTCTCGCTGACCGCCGGGGCGCTCGCCGTCCTGCTGGTGTTCGGCCTCGGCACCGGGTTCGTCTCCGCGCTGCGGCACGGGCGGCGGACCGACCGGCTGCTGTCCGGCTTCACCCTGGTCGGCGCCAGCCTGCAGATCTACTTCCTCGGGTACGTCGCGCAGTGGCTGCTGGTCTACTCCACCGGGCTGCTGCCGCTGCCCTCCTACACCCCGCCGGCCGACGACCTGGCCGCCTGGGCGGGCGGGATGCTGCTCCCCTGGTTCGTCCTCGGCTTCGTCAACTCCGCGGTGTTCGCCCGGCTTTCGCGCTCGCAGCTGCTGGAGACGATGAACGAGGAGTACGTCCGCACGGCCCGCGGCAAGGGCCTGGGACGGCTGCGCGCCCACCTCAAGTACACCTCGCGCGGCGCCGCCGGACCGCTGGTGCAGCTGATCGGGCTGGAGGCCGGGGTGCTGCTCGGCGGAGCCGTGATCACCGAGACGGTGTTCGGGCTGAACGGGGTCGGGCGGTTCGCCGCCGAGGCCGTCGCCGGGCAGGACCTGCCCGCCGTGGTCGGCGCGGTGCTGCTGGCCGCCTGCTTCATGGTGCTGTTCGTCGCGCTGGCCGACCTCGCGGTCGCCTGGCTCGACCCGCGTGTCCGGCTGAACTGATGGGGAGCCCTTCGATGAATTCCACTGTTCCGGGGGCCGGCATGCGGACCGCAGAGGTGGAGAGCACGGCGGCGGAGACCGTCGAGCCGGTGCTGAGCGTCCGCGATCTGACCGTCTCCTTCGCCGACCCGCGCGGCGGTGCGCCGGTGACCGCCGTCCAGGGCCTCTCCTTCGACCTCGCCCCGGGTGAAGTCCTGGGCCTGGTCGGCGAGTCCGGCTCCGGCAAGTCGACCGTCGGGCTCGCCGTCCTCGGCCTGCACGACCCGCGCACCACCACCGTCACCGGCTCGATCCGGCTCGACGGGCAGGAGGTCGTCGGCACCGAGGAGTCCGCGCTGCGCGGGGTGCGGGGCGGAAAGGCGGCGCTGGTCTTCCAGGACGCGCTCACCTCGCTCAGCCCCTTCCACGGCGTGGGCGCCCAGCTCGCCGAGATGTACCGGCTGCACCACCCCGGCACGGGCCGGGCCGAGGCGGGCCGGCGGGCGGCCGAGATGCTCGACCGGGTCGGCATCCCGACGGCCCGGACGCGCGACTACCCGCACCAGTTCTCCGGCGGCATGCGCCAGCGCGTGATGATCGCGATGGCGCTGATGAACGACCCCCGGCTGCTCATCGCGGACGAGCCGACCACCGCCCTGGACGCCCGCGTCCAGCGGCAGGTCCTCGACCTGCTCGGCGAGTTGCAGCGCGAGCACGGGACGGCGGTGCTGCTGGTCAGCCACGACCTGGGCGTGGTCGCCGGGACGACGGACCGCACGCTGGTGCTGCGCGGCGGGGTCGAGGTCGAGTCCGCGCCGACCGCCGAACTGCTGGCCGCACCGCGCGAGCCGTACACCCGGGCGCTGGTGGGCGCGGCGCTCCGGCTGGACTCGGTGCCGGGCACCGCCCTGCCGACGGTCGACGAGCCGGCCCCGTCGCGGACGTTCCGGCCGCGGACCGTCGAGCGCCCCGAGCGGTGGCTGGTCGAGGTGGACGACCTGTCCGTGCGCTTCCCCGGACGCCGGCGCTTCCCCGGCCTGCGGGCCGAACCGGTCCGGGCGGTCGAGGGCGTCGGTCTGCGGATCGCGCCCGGCGAGACGCTCGGGCTGGTCGGCGAGTCCGGCTCCGGCAAGTCCACCACCTCACGGGTCCTGGCCGGGCTGCAACGCCCCACCGGCGGCAGGGTGCTGTACGACGGCCAGGACGTCACCCGGCCGGACCGGGAGCTGCGGAAGCGGCTCAGCCGGGAGATCCAGCTGGTCTTCCAGGACCCGTACGCCTCGCTCAACCCGCGCCGGACCGTCGCCCAGACCCTGGACACCCCGCTGCGCCTGCACACCCCGCTGGACCAGGCCGAACGGCGGGAGCGCTCCGCCGAGTTGCTGGAGCAGGTCGGCCTGGAGGCCCGGCACCTGGACCGCTACCCGCACGAGTTCTCCGGCGGGCAGCGCCAGCGGATCGGCATCGCCCGCGCGCTGGCCCCGCAGCCGCGCCTGATCATCGCCGACGAGCCGGTCTCCGCGCTCGACGTGTCGGTGCAGGCCCAGGTGCTCAACCTGCTGATGGAGCTGCGCGAACGGCTCGGTGTCGCCTTCCTGTTCGTCTCCCACGACCTCGCGGTGGTCCGGCACTTCTGCGACCGGGTGGCGGTGATGCACCGGGGACGGCTGGTCGAGTCCACCGACCGGGACCAACTGTTCGAGGCGCCGCACACCGAGTACACGAGGGAACTGCTGGCGGCGGTGCACTGAGGTGACCGATGATCATCGAGGCCCGGCGGGTGAAGCAGCAGGTCGTTCGGCTGCGCCGGTCCGGTTCGAGGCGCTAGCGTGCAGGCGATGTGACGTAGGAGACCCGGGCAAGGAATCACCAATCGAGGGGGCACTTTTGTCGGACGACCTGCTCATCGCAAAGATCAATCACGGCTTCGATCACCTCGACGCCGACGGCGACGGGCTGCTCACCGAGCGGGACCACGTCCTGATGGGCCTCTCGGTGGCCCGCTCGCTCGGCCACCAGGAGGGCTCCGAGGCGGAGGCCGTGATAGTCCGGGCCTACCTGACGACCTGGCACGACCTGCACCTCGCCCGGCTGCCCGCCGGCACCGAGGCGATCACCCGGCAGCAGTTCGTCGCCTCGACCGGCTCGCTCGCCGACGACCCGGAGGCCGCCCAGGAGATCCTCGGCGCGCTCGCCGGGGCCTTCCTCTCCGTCGCCGACGCCGACCGCAGCGGGACGGTGGACGCCGGCGAGTTCTTCGTCTTCCAGCGCGGCCACTTCGCCGGCCTGTCCCGCGACGACGCCGACGAGGCCTTCCGCCACCTCGACACCGACGGCGACGGCGTGCTCTCCGCGGCCGAGTTCACCAACGCGATCGTCGAGTTCTGGACCAGCCGCGACCCGGACGCGCCCGGCAACTGGTGGACGGGCAAGCCGCCGTACGCCTTCTGAGCCGTACGTCCGCGGTGGTCCGCCCCCGCGAGCCGGAAG
>NZ_JBHUAL010000364.1:0-3556 GCF_042789775.1 Kitasatospora sp. NPDC056800
GTACCGAGCGGTACCGGGCCCTGCCGCGTGTCCGGCGCCGTTACTCGAAGGACGGGCCGGCCGTACGGGTGCGCTTGATCTCGTAGAAGCCCGGGGTGGAGGCCACCAGCAGGGTGCCGTCCCACAGCCGGGCCGCGGCCTCGCCCTTCGGGGCGGGGGTGACCACCGGGCCGAAGAAGGCCACCCGCTCGCCGTCCGCGCCCTCGACCGCGATCACCGGGGTGCCGACGTCCTCGCCGACCAGGGTGATGCCCTCCTGGTGCGAGGCGCGCAGGGCCTCGTCGTACGCGTCCGTGTCGGCCGCGCCGGCCAGCTCGGCGGGCAGGCCCGCGGCCACCAGGGCGGCCTCGACGGTCTCCCGGTTCTGCGGCAGGCCCTGGTTGTGGAAGCGCACGCCCAGCTCCGTGTAGAGCCGGCCGAGCACCTCCGGCCCGTGCTGCTCGGCGGCGGCGACGCAGACCCGCACCGCGCCCCAGGCGTTGTCCAGCAGCTCCCGGTAGTTCTCCGGGAGGTCCCGGTGCTCGTTGAGCACCGACAGGCTCATCACGTGCCAGCGCACGTCGACCGGACGCACCTGCTGGACCTCGATCAGCCAGCGGGAGGTCATCCACGCCCACGGACAGGCCGGGTCGAACCAGAAGTCGGCGGTCTTGCGCTCAGCGGCAGTCGTCACTGCGGGTGCCCTTCGTGAGGTGGTCCGGGACACGGAGGAGTTCCGCCCCGGGAACGCCAACACCCGCCCCGCACCGCTGATTCCGGTGCGAACGCGGCGGCCTGTGCAATGGTACTGACGCCGCGGGGCGTGAAAGGATGACCCCGCGTGCGCGGGGCACACCCCGCGCCGAGACCGCACCACCCACAGGCGCACCACCGTGCGAGCCGGACAAAGGAGTACCGCCGTGCCGGGCAAGAACCTCAGCCGCGACGAGGCGCAGCAGCGGGCCAGCATCCTGGCCGTGGACGGCTACCAGGTCCGGCTGGACGTGACCTCGGCCCCGGACCGGGAGGCCGGCACCTTCCGCTCCACCACCACCGTCACCTTCCGCTGCTCCCAGCCCGGTGCGGACACCTTCCTCGACCTGCTCGCCCCCGCCGTCCGCTCGGTCACCCTCAACGGCCGCGCCCTCGACCCGGCCACCGCCTACGACGGCGCCCGGGTGCACGTCGACGGCCTGGCCGCCGAGAACGTGCTGACCGTCGAGGCGGACTGCGCCTACAGCCGCACCGGCGAGGGCCTGCACCGCTTCGTCGACCCGGTGGACGGCGAGACCTACCTCTACACCCACTACGAGCCGGCCGACGCCCGCCGGGTGTTCGCGAACTTCGAGCAGCCCGACCTGAAGGCCCCGTTCGCCTTCACCGTGACCGCCCCGGCCGCCTGGGACGTGCGCTCCAACGCCCCGCACGAGGACGTCACCGAGCAGGACGGCGCCCGCACCTGGGAGTTCGCGCCGACCAGGCCGATCTCCACCTACCTCACCGCCGTCGTCGCCGGCCCGTACCACGTCGCCCGCGACCACTACCGCCGCGAACTGGCCGACGGCACCGCGCTGGAGATCCCGCTCTCCGCGATGTGCCGCAAGTCGCTGGCCCCGTACTTCGACGCGGACGAGATCCTCGGCGTCACCAAGCTCGGACTCGACTTCTTCCACGAGCAGTTCGACTACCCGTACCCCTTCGGCAAGTACGACCAGGCCTTCGTCCCCGAGTACAACATCGGCGCGATGGAGAACCCCGGCTGCGTCACCTTCCGCGAGGAGTACGTCTTCCGCTCGAAGGTCACCGACGCCGCGTACGAGGCCCGGGCCAACGTCCTCCTGCACGAGATGGCGCACATGTGGTTCGGCGACCTGGTCACCATGCGCTGGTGGGACGACCTGTGGCTGAAGGAGTCCTTCGCCGACTTCATGGGCTCCTACGGCCTGATCGGCGCCCGCACCCGCTACTCCTCGGCCTGGGTCACCTTCGCCAACCAGCGCAAGGCCTGGGCCTACCGGCAGGACCAGTTCCCCACCACCCACCCGATCACCGCGGACATCCGGGACCTGGAGGACGCCAAGCTCAACTTCGACGGGATCACCTACGCCAAGGGCGCCTCCGTCCTCAAGCAGCTGGTGGCGTACGTCGGTTCGGAGGCGTTCTTCGAGGGCGCCCGCCGCTACTTCAAGCGCCACGCCTTCGGCAACACCGAGCTGGGCGACCTGCTGGAGGTGCTGGAGGAGACCAGCGGCCGCGACCTCAAGGCCTGGGCCGCCGCCTGGCTGCAGACCTCCGGGGTCAACGCGCTCACCCCGCAGGTCACCACCGACGCCGAGGGCCGGATCACCGAGCTGGCCGTGCTCCAGGACGGCGACGTGCTGCGCCCGCACCGGATCGCGGTCGGCCTGTACGACCGGGACGCGGACGGCGCCCTGGTGCGCACCGGGCGGATCGAGCTGGACGTCACCGGCGCCCGGACCGTCGTCACCGAGGCCGCCGGCCTGCCCCGCCCGGCGCTGGTGCTGCTCAACGACGACGACCTGACCTACTGCAAGATCCGCTTCGACGAGGAGTCGCTGGAGAACCTGCGGGCCGGCCTCGGCGAGATCCGCGACGAGCTGGCCCGGGCGCTGACCTGGTCCGCGGTCTGGAACCTCACCCGGGACGGCCTGATGCCGGCCCGCGACTACGTCGCCCTGGTGCTGCGCTTCGCCGGCCAGGAGGGCAACATCGGCGTGCTCCAGTCCCTGCACGCCCAGGCCAAGACCGCCGTCGACCTGTACGCCGACCCGGCCTGGCGCGGCGAGGGCGGCCGGCTGCTCGCCGACGGCGCCCTGCGCGAGCTGCGCGAGGCCGTCCCCGGCAGCGACCACCAGCTGGCCTGGGCCCGCTTCCTCGCCCAGACCGCGGGCGGCGCCGAGCACCTCGGCCTGGTCCGCGGCCTGCTGTCCGGCAGCGCCCGGATCGACGGCCTGGAGGTCGACCAGGACCTGCGCTGGTCGCTGTGGCTGGCGCTGGCCGCGGCCGGCCAGGCCGCCGACGAGGAGCTCGACGCCGAGCTGGCCGCCGACAACACCGCGAGCGGCAAGCGGCACCACACCCAGTGCCTGGCCGCCCGGCCCACCGCGGAGGCCAAGGCCGCCGCCTGGTCGGCCGTCATCGACTCGGACGAGCTGCCGAGCGCCCTGGTCGAGGCCAACACCGGGGGCTTCTCGATCCCCTCCCAGCGCGACCTGACGGCCCTCTACGCGGCGCCGTACTTCAAGCTGCTGGAGCGGGTCTGGGCCGACCGGACCATCGAGATCGCGATCCGGATCGTCGGCGGCTTCTTCCCGCTCGCCCAGGCCTCCGAGCAGACCCTGGCCGAGGCCGACGGCTGGCTGGCCGGGCACCCGCAGGCCGCGCCGGCGCTGCGCCGCCTGGTGCTGGAGCGCCGGGACGACCTGGCCCGCGCGCTGCGGGCGCAGGCCTGCGACCGGATCTGACGGGCCGCCGTACGCCGCACCGACCGCGCCGCGACAGCCGTACGCGGTAGAGGCCGTGGGCCCCGGCCCGCTCCTGGAAACCAGGGGCGGGC